>JANLRI010000721.1:0-4459 GCA_031361565.1 Betaproteobacteria bacterium
CCAAGGCGACGTCGATGCAACGATTTTTTCGACTTGGCGTCGCGACGATCAAACCAGACCCGAGTCCTAAGGCCAAAGAAGCCGATGTGTAAGCGACCATCGCAAATCCTTTTTCAATAGTCGACTCAGCGACGGCTGACTTTGAATCTTGACGTCACTATGAAGCTTAGGCCGCACGATTAGGCGGGTCGGTACGCTAGCGTACTTAAGGCGGGCCGGACTACCGTCGTGAGAGTGAGCCAAACCGTGGGAGGGACAAAAGTTGTTTGACCATCTAGCCGCCCAGGGCCGACTTCGGATACGCTGATCACCTTAGCAACCAATCGGGGGCGCCATGAGACTGATATCGAAGCCCGCCATGAGGGTGGTGACCGAGCAAATTCGGCGGCGACAGAGCCTGCAACGATCGTTGCCGTGGTGGAACGTCAGGATCAGAGTGTTGTCGGCTTGGGCCTCACACTTGCCGAAGGCCGTGCGCCGCTGGCTGAAGTTCAATCGGTACTCGTGTCCCACCAGACCGAAAGCTGGATGGCGGACCACCGGGCATGTTGCCGCTGTGGCGCGGTGCTTGCGCACAAGGACAGTCGATCAATCATGATGCGCACGGTCTTCGGTAAGGTCGAGATAGCGAGCCTGAGGTTGTGGGAGTGTAGCTGTGGTGCGAGGAGAGGGGAAGCCCGACGCTCTGTGAGCCCGCTCAGCAAGGCCATTGCCCAACGCGTCAGCCCGGAGCTGGAGTATCTTCAGGCCAAGTGGGCAGCGCTTCTTCCGTTTAGGCAGGCGCGTGTGAATATCGTCGCAGGGCGCGCGACATTTACTGATCGCACCCCGCGCCTGTATGCGTACATCCATAAGCAAGTGCCATCGGCGGCTGATCGACTGGATCAATTTCTTCACACCAGCGAAGTCGGTCCAAGTGAGCGTGTCACCGTGATCAGCGACGACGCCGGTGAATTTGATAGGGCAATGAAGTGCAGCGAACTCGCCAGAGGTCGGTTAATTGACTGGTTTCACATTGCAATCAAGTTCTAGGCTGCTGAGAACTCAATCTTTGACTGCGCGATGATCGAGCCTTGGTCGGGAGCATCGGTCAAGACTGAAATCGAGCATGCCAAGTGGCTGGTTTGGCACGGCAAGGGTGTGAAATCGGTGGCCCGGATCAAAGCGCTTGATGCCTTGCTGATGGCGAATACGAGCTATGAGAATTCCACGTTGTGGTGGAATTTGCGTCGCCTTTATTTCTATATCGAGAACAACGCCGCAACGCTCGTGAACTATGGCGCTCGGTATCACAAGGGGTTGCCGATCAGTAGCAGCATCGCTGAATCAGCAGTGAAGCAGATTGTCAGTCATCGCATGGCGAAGAAGCAACAAATGTGTTGGACCGACGACGGAGCGCACTGCTTGGCGCAGGTTAGAGTTGCTGTGCTTAACGATGAATTCTCGTTGAAGAGGCTTGCAGAATTGGCCACATTCCATGCGCTAACTCGTCTCAAGCGCGCCAGGCCGCGTGATTTTGCCCTCCCACGGTTTGGTTCACTCTCCTATAGAGCAGCTTCATGCAATCATTGCTTGAAGCTTGGCCAAAGCCTCTTCGACAATCTCGGCAGGGCCTGACTCAATTTTGATGGCCCGACGTGCTTTCAAATCCAAGACCCGGCATTGACTAATAACGGCGGCCCCTTGGGTGGCAGTACCCGAGCCCATTAAAGTGACCGCCCAGCCCGCGACCCGGTCAAAATTACCCCCTTGGGTAATAGGGGCGACTAAAGCTCGGCCTTCTAAATTGAAATCGGAATTTGAGAGTACGAGCACTGGGCGGGTTCCCGGAATCTCTGAACCCTCTGTCGGGTCCAGAGGTACGCGATAGAGGTCGCCTTGGTTGGCAACGCCGCGCCTAGTCACCATTCCGAACCCACGGGCTGCATCTGATTCCAGTCGAGTAGATCGCGCGGCATAGGCGCCTTAAGGTCACATAATGCATTGAGTTCAGCCGCCGTGTATTTTCGACGCTTCGCCTTGGGTTGAATGAGTAGTCCGCCATCTGCCGTGGCTTTTACCGTGACCGTTTGACCTGCTGTTAGGCCAAGCTCCCGAATGAGCGCCGGTGGCAGCGTTAGACCCGTGGAGTTTCCAAATTTCCTGAGCTGCATTTCCATTGTGGGATTCCTTTGGCTCACGCTTATTGTGCGAGCAACCAATCTTAATGGAACAAATGCGGCCTGTCAAACATAATTGTACATTTACGCGACGTTACTTAATAGGGCTTGCACAATAGTCGACTTTAAATTCCGTCTTTTCAGACGACACTTTGCGCGTTTAAGTTTGATCGTCACCCGAGAAAGGTATTGCCAAACTGAGGTATACCTGTTGACTTCACAAGGCGACGAAGCGCTGGCTTGCTCATACTTACGCAAAATGGTGTCATCAACGCTCGGAGGAATGGCCACATTGATTCCATTTACACAAATTCACGTCAATTGTGCGCTTGGTATTTTTGATGATCTCCCCGCAAGCCACCGCAACGACGCAGCTAAGAAAGGAGCGGAAAGTTGGTTTAAGCACCGGGGCGGGGGAGGGCGCACGGAGTCGATCACGGTGGCCCAAGCTTGTGAGCGTTACGTCGTGACGGTTTTGGAAAACAAAGGCCCGGTTATTGCGGAGAGCACCGAGGCGCGCTTCAAACGCTACGTTTACCCCAATAAGATCGCCAAGTTCAAGATGGACAAGCTCAAGATGGACAACCTCAAGCGAGTTAACGCCGAGGATTGGGTTAAAGCGTTGAAAGCTTCGCCAGTCACGAAAGGCAGGGCTGAGCCAACAAAGCGAGCAGCTTCGACAGTCAATCGCGATATGACCATGCTTCGGGCCGCTTTCAATATGGCGCTTAAAGATGACATGGTGATTACTGACGCTGCATGGCGAGTTCCCTTACTCCCCATCAAAAACGCGGACATGCGACGTGATGCCTACCTAGACCGAGCGCAACGTCTCGCCTTGATCGAAGCTGCACGGGAGGATGTCGGAGCCTTCCTTAAAGGTTCGGCGCTCTTACCGCTCCGACCGGGGGCTTTGGCTGCGCTTTCGGTGAGCGATCTCGACAAGCGCCTCAAGACGCTCAAAATCGGCACAGACAAGGCGGGTAAAGATCGCAAGATTATGGTTCCTCCCACGACCCTTGCTTTTTTGCTCGCCCAAGCCAAGAGCAAGTTACCGACTGCCCCGTTGTTCGCAAGGGCTGACGGCAAGAAGTGGGATAAAGACGCATGGAAGCACCCGGTAAAGACTGCGGCGGCGGCTGTAGGCCTATCCGATGCGGTTACGGCCTATGCGATGCGCCATAGCGTTATTACCGATCTTGTGACCGGCGGCCTGGATCTGATGATCATCGCTCAATGGAGCGGCACCAGTGTTGCGATGATCGAAAAGCACTATAGCCACTCGCGGGCGGCTCCTGCGGCTGAGGCTTTGACGACCTTGGCGGTTTAATAGCGGCAATGCCCTGGCCACCTACCGGGCGAAACCGGAAAAAGGTGCTTTAGCCCTTTGCTGGATTGTATCCAGCTCATTCCTTTTATAAACAATTATGTGTAGAATAGAGCATGACAAGTAAAGAGTTCAAGCAATGGCTCGCAGGCCAAGGCGCGACCTTCAAGGCTGGCAAAGGGTCCCATCTCAAAGTGCAGCTCGGTGATAAGAGATCGGTGTTGCCTGTGCACAATGGTGACATGAGAGTGGGCACCTTGAACGCCATCAAAAGACAACTTGGATTGAAGTGAGGTTCTTATGTACGCTTACCCTGTGACACTGACCCCTGACAAAAGCGATGGCGGTTTTGTGGTGACGTTTAAAGACATTCCCGAGGCGATTACTCAAGGCGAAACGGTGGACGATGCGCTAGTGCAAGCAAAAGATGCGCTCGAAACCGCTTTAGATTTTTACTTCGACGAAAGAGAGGCCGTGCCGATGCCTTCTAAGCCTAAGCGTGGACAGAAGGTGATCGAGCTATCGGCCAGCATGTCGGCGAAGGTGATTTTGCTCAATGAGATGATCGCCCAAAATGTTCGACCAGTGGAGCTAGCAAGGCGCTTAGGCACCACTCCCCAAGAGGTTAATCGTCTCACCAATGTGAGGCACACCTCGCGTATTGATGGCATTGCGGCTGCGCTCAAAGTGATGGGTAAGCACTTGGAAATGCGAGCGGTTTAAAGTTTCGCAGCGCCTAGCCCGACGAGGCGAACACCGGAACCCTACCGGCTGGCGTTGCGCCCTCGTTAGGGCTTAGCGCGAAGGAGCGCGCGTTGCGTAAGAAATCTAAAGAAAATCATCCTAAGTTCACGGTAGACACGGACTTCAAGCAAGACATCGCCGAAGCGATTCGTAAGGATAGGTTGGGTTCACTGCAAGACCATGCAGATCGGGTGATTACAAAGTTTGGGGGCTGAGGCGGAATAAAATT
>JANLRI010000722.1:0-4735 GCA_031361565.1 Betaproteobacteria bacterium
AGTAGACCGGCTGGCCGCAGGCGTTGTACTTGCTGCAATGCTTCGCCCAGTGCTTCGAATGCCCAGGGGGCACTCTTAGGTAGAGCGGGGCTTGTACGACTGTTACGGGTGCGGGCACAATGATCACAGGTTGCGGATACATGACCTGAGGCTGAGGGAACCTGCCAATGTCGATCCGACCGTAAAAGCCAGGCTGACCGATTTGTACCGAAACACCTACATCAGCGGCTAAAGCCGGGCTGGAAAGTACGGCACCTGCCGCAAGCGCTAAGGCTAAGAATTGCTTCATTTGTTGCTCCCAATAAGTACACTCTGTAGTGTGGTCGCCAGACGGGCTTAAGTCTTGCAAAGTGGGCACGAACGGCGGGTTTTTCGGCCCAGACGGTGTCTTTGTAGGACAAGTGACTAAGGTAAACGCTATTCGGCCTTGACGCCCGCCTCCCGTACCAACCGCATCCAGCGCTCTGACTCCTGTTTTACAAAACTTTCGGCTTCAGTAGCGGTCATTTTGAGCGCTCGCCCGCCCGTCTTTTGAAAACGTTCGATCAGTTCCGGTTGCGCCATAATGTCCACGAACGCGACTCTTAGCCGTTGCACAATGGCGGCCGACGTTGCTGATGGTGCGAACAGGCCAAACCAGCTTGCCATATCTAACTTGGCCACAGCAGTTTCGCTGACCGACGGCACGGATGGATGGAACGTTTGCCGTTCTCTCCATCTGGCGTGGCTTTTGCGACGGCTTCGGTACCCACCAAGGTGCCCGCTCCGGTGCGGTTCTCGACGATCACGGCGTGCCCAAGGGCGCTGCCCAAGCGTTCTGCGAGTAGTCGCGCGACCGTGTCGAAACCACCGCCGGGTGGTTGAGGCACCATGATCTTAATGGTTTGCTGCGGATACGGAGTTTGAGCCAGCGAGCTTTGAGAGAAGCTTGCCGCCACAGACGAAGTACGATAAACCCTAACGCGGTAAAGCCTGCTCTGACGCCTCGCATAGGACGCGACGGGCGGTGCGCCAGAGGCTTTCCAGGGTAGCTCATCTTACGGTCTTCGCCCAAGCTTCGTATCGCTCCTTATTAGCCTCATTGGGCGGATAGAGGCCTGGTAAAGCCATGCCCGCGTTGACTTGAGACATGATCCAACCCTCAAGTCGCTCCTGTTCAACTGAGGCCTCAATCACGTCCTCCAGAAGCACTGCTGGAATCAGCACCGCGCCATCCGTGTCGACCACAATAATGTCATTCGGAAACACTGCGACCCCGCCGCATCCCACTGGCTCTTGCCAACTGACGAAGGTTAGGCCAGTGACCGACGATGGCGCGGCCGTACCCTGACACCAGACTGGAAGGTCAGTGCCCAATACCCCCTCAAGATCGCGTACAACTCCGTCGGTAATCAGGGCTGCGACCCCGCGTTTTTGCATGCGCGCGCAAAGGATGTCCCCGAAAATTCCCGCGTCAGTCACACCCATCGCATCTACAACGGTAATGCAGCCGGCGGGCATGGCCTCAATCGCCGCACGGGTTGAAATAGGTGCTCCCCAAGAGGCGGGTGTGGCAAGATCTTCACGAGCGGGTACGAAGCGCAGGGTGAAGGCTCGGCCTACCAAACGAGGCAGGCCGGGCCTGAGAGGCTTAGCGCCGCGTATCCACACATTACGTAGACCTTTTTTAAGCAATACGGTGGTCAAGGTGGCTGTCGTGATATTCGATAAAATTCGAACAGCATCGGGGTCTAGGGGAAGTGGATCAGCGCCCATCGAAGGTTTCCAGAAAAGGTGGCAGAGTTTCCGCTAATGATAACCGCCTTACATTGACTCTGCTTCCCGGTCGTTCTAGGATTCGTCATGGCTTGTTGAGCGCGCCGGAGTAACTTCGTCGACCCGAAGGTCAATCCGTGCTTTTGGGATTAATCTTCAAGAGTGATGCGCTCTGCATCTACATTGCCATTGGCAAGTAAAGTCCCTTTTATTTCTAGCAAGACACCGGCCACCAACTGAGCCTTGGCGATACGACGAAACACGGTGCTGGTGACGAAATTGACCGTGCGGGTGCCAACCACCAAGGTGTTGCCGGTAAGGCTAGTGACGCGACCTCTAAACTCAAATTCGCCGGACCCGCTATTCGAGCTAGTGCTAGTGCTCGACGAACTATCTTCAAACTTCACCTTGGTGGCTTTGAGAATGGAACCACTTGCACTGGCTTGGAGAGAGCCTTCTACTTCGAGTTGACGGCCGTTGGCAATATTGGCGGCGACTCCGCGCTCAAACAATACCCCCGCGCCGGATGCATCTACCTTGATGCCACGTAAGGTAAAGTTTGAGAGGCTCGTAAAGTTGCTCACGGCACCATGCAACTCGAAATCATCTGAGCCTTGGCTGTCTTCAAACTTCACCAAGCGAGCGTTCAAGACGTTGTTGCTAAAGGTACCCTTGATTTCCACGCGGCCGCCATTGGCCAGCGAGCCCACCGTGCCGCGTACGAACACCGCATTGCTGGCATTCACCGAGATTCCAGCGACGGAGAACTGACCGACCGAGGTAAAGCCGCTGATCACGCCTTCGAGTTCGGATTTGGCGCTATCGTCAAAGCTGAATGATCGCGAGCCTAAAGCGACCACGCGGTTGGCAGTCAAAGTGGTGCCGCTTGGGCTTGAAGTTGAACTCACCGCAACGAAACCTCCCTCGGTCAAGCTACTGTTGGTGGGCGTGACTTGGGCGCCTGCGAATGACACGACCAGGCCCGCGAGATTAAAGGTTGAGGCGTTGGTGTTCAAGCCCGTAATGGCGCCGCGAAGTTTGACTACGACTTCACCTGATGCGGGGGTTTTGCGCTCGATGCGCGTCGCCGTTACGGCGTTTCCACTGCGCAGACCGTAGACCTCAACAATGTTGCCGTTGCTTAGAGCGCTGAGGCCAGCCACATCAGCAAAGACAGTCTTGGCATCCACGGTGACAGCGATTCCAAACAAAGAAAAGCTGCCGGCTGTCACATTCAAGGCTGAGATCGGACCCTGCAATTCGGAAAACACATTGATGCCGCTGGCCGATCCGCTGCCATCGTCGTTCGATTTACCCCTGAGATGTACGGTCATGCCTAGGCCAAGGCGGCTACTGGACAAAGTGCTGCCGAAATCGTCCTTGACGGTGGCCGAGCTGTCGTCGTAGCGAACGCCGTTGACAATTACGCTGCCAAATCCGGAAATGGTGCCGACCGTGCCATCTTCTGACAAAGCCACGGGAGTTTGGATACTGCCTGTGCCGGTAGAGCTGCTACCACTGCCACCACCTCCGCAGGCACTCAGGAGTGCAAGTGTGGTGAGACTTAAAAACCCGGCGCGAGCTAGACGGGTTGCGATGCGTTGTTGCGTATTCATATTGATTCCTTTGGCATGCTTGGCCGGCCAGGCGGCCAGTCTCTTAAGGGAACGGTGCGCTCAAATCAAGCGCGTAAAGGAATAATAAAAGGGATTTTGGCCCTTGTCAAGGGAAATATTCCCTTTTTAAAGCAAGAGAAACATTTTGATGGACCTCCCGGTGATTGGCCCAGCCTCCTAATGAGGAACGCCACACTAAGTACGACTAGAGGCGGCGAACAATTTCTAAAGCTTGGTCAATTTGACCCGCGCTGACGTCGAGATGAGTCACTGCCCGAAGTTTTTTGCCGATGGCCGAAAGCTTTAGGCCCAAACTTGCGGCACGCACGGCGAAATCTTTATTGTCTCTAGCCGGATCCTCGAATTCAAAAAACACAATATTGGTTTCAGGCACGCCGAAGCAAAGCCTGATGCCGGGAATCGCCGCCAGACCCGCGGCAAGGTTTCTGGCGTTGGCATGGTCGAGCTTCAGGCGATCAATGTTGTGGTCTAGCGCGTAAAGGCAGCCGCCCGCTGCAATACCGGCCTGGCGCATCGCCCCACCCACAATATGTTTCACCCGTCGCGCCTTCTCAATAAAGACCCGGTCGCCCGCCAGTACGGCACCGATGGGGCAGCCCAAGCCCTTGGTGAAATCCATCCACACCGAATCCACGGTGCTGGCCCAGGTCGCTGCAGAGACGCCACTGGCCACGACCGCATTCATTAAACGTGCACCATCAACGTGAACCGAGGCGCCGCCTGCCTTGGCCACTGCGCACACGGCTTGCCAGGAGGCGAGCGGCCATACCGCGCCACCCCCGAAGTTTTGGGTTTGCTCAAGACACACCAAACTTGGTTTGGCAGCGTAGTTGTACGGCATCATGGTGATGCGATCGAGGGCCTCGCTTAATTGCGTGGCAGTGAAGCAGCCGAACGGGCTCATGCCGTCGATGGGTTCGGTCATGACCCCCGAGATCAGGCCCGGTGCCCCCGTCTCGGCTCGCAAAATGTGCGCCATGCGGTCGGCAATCATAAATTCACCGGCATGCGTATGAGCCTTGATGGCGACCAGATTGCACATCGTGCCGGTGGGCAGAAACAGCGCGGCTTCCTTGCCAAGCAAGGCGGCGACTCTTTCCGTCAGAAGATTAACGCTTGGGTCCTCGCCCTTTTGCTCATCGCCCACTTCTGCGCGCATGATGGCCTCACGCATGGCGAGGCTGGGTTTGGTTTCGGTATCGCTGGCTAGTGGGATCATGTTCAAGATGGGTAAGGGATGGGTCTGAAAAAACAAGCAGTTCGAGTTCAGAAACGACTACCTACGGTCAGGTAAACCACGGTGTCGCCTTTGTCCTTGGTGCGCTCAGTGCGTTGCGTGCCAG
>JANLRI010000691.1:0-2085 GCA_031361565.1 Betaproteobacteria bacterium
GTGATTCTCGCATTCCTTGGGGCAAATTCGCAAAAGGTGTACTCTGCGCCCTCGCTGCACGCCGCGACTCTAATGATAGAACAAACCCATGGATACTAGGATGAACGCATGATTGATGGATTAGTGACCGGAAAACTTCACGGCAAGCCGGTTGAGCGCACCGGTCAAAACGGCAGGCCTTATGTCATTGCTAAAGTCTTGGCACCTAATGGCGAAGGCGAGGCGCATATCGTGAATGTCATCACCTTTATTGATGGTGTGGGAGATAGTTTGCTCAAGCTAGATGACGGCGATGTGCTGTCGCTCACTGGAAGCCTGGTGCCCAAGGTGTGGACAGATCGCGAAGGCGTGGCTAGAGCTTCATTGGACATGGTGGCACAGAGGATTCTGAATGTTCAACTACGTTGATCGGCCCATTTGGCGGTGACCCCCTCGAGTCTTTAGGGCGAGCCGCCAAATTGATCTGCCACCAACTAGGTAGCAGCCTCGCCACCTCGGCCCTGGCAAAGCGATCATCCATCAAAAACAGTACTCCGCGATCTTCACTGGTCCGAATGACACGACCTGCTGCCTGAATGACTTTCTGAATGCCAGGAATCATGTAGGTGTAGTCATAGCCATGACCGAGTAAGGCTTCGATTCGTAATCGAAACTGCTCGTTGACGGGATTGATTTGTGGCATGCCCAAGGTGGCAATGAAGGCACCGATCAGGCGCGCGCCGGGCAGGTCGATTCCTTCTCCGAAGGCTCCTCCCAAGACTGCAAAACCAATGCCGCGACTGTTGTCGGTAAACCGGGCCAGAAAGCCCTCGCGGGCCGTCTCGCTCATGCCGCGTTCTTGTTGCCAAGTGGGTACTTCGGGGTGGCGGATCTGGAAATGATCAAGCGCGGATTGGAGGTAGTCGAAACTACTAAAAAATGCCAAGTAGTTTCCCGGCTGTCGAAGGTATTGATGTGCGATGAGCTCCGCGACGCTTCCAAGTGACCTCTGGCGATCCGCATAGCGGGTAGAGATGTTTTTCGAGAGCTGCACTTGTAATTGGTCGGTGCCAAAAGGAGAGGGCACTTCGAGAGCGACCGTGTTTTCGGGCAAACCCAACATTTCTTTAAAGTACTCGGGAGGGCTTAAGGTTGCCGAGAAAATAGTGGCCGAATGTGCTGCCTTCCAGCGTTCACGAAGCATATTCGCGGGCACCACATTCCTAAGGCAGAGAGTGGCCTGGGAACCGCCTAGCGTGATGTCGAAGAGCGAGTGCGAGCCAAAAAGCTCGGCAAGCTTCAAAAAGTGCAGGAGATCAAAGTAAAAGCTCTGTAGGTCACTCTCGAGTTCGGTGGGGTGCTCGCCAAAGTAATCCGCGATCGCAATGTTCAGCTCTTGCAAAGAGTAGATAAATTTTTCCGGAAGATGATCGTAGACCTGGTAGTCGTTAGACTGAATCTTGGTGAGAGCGTTCCAGCGTCGGCTGGTGCTCTGAAAGCGCTTCTTCAAAGCATGGGGGACGTGCGCTCGCACATGATCAAAGTTCGCTTGGCGCAATTCGGCGGTGTACATTTGACGAGCGCGATCAATGAGGTTGTGCGCTTCGTCCAGAAGAATTCCAACCCTCCATCCTTCATTGAGTGTCAGGCCGTAGAGCATGGCGTTGAGGTCGAAGTAGTGGTTGTAGTCTCCCACAATCACATCGCTCCAGCGCGCCATTTCCTGACCGAGATAATAGGGGCAGATCTGGTGACGGAGGGCAATCGTCCTTAAACCTGATTTGTCGAGCAGTCCGATCGATGCGGCCTCTTCGCGCGCCTCCGCAAGACGATCATAGAAGCCTTTGGCCAGGGGGCAAGAATCGCCGTGGCAGGCTTTGTCTGGATGCTCGCAAGCTTTATCACGAGCCACGAGCTCCAGCACGCGCAGAGGCGTGTTGCGTGAAGCGCTCTGTAGCTTGTGCAGGGCGTCGAGGGCTATTTGCCTGCCCGGCGTTTTTGCCGTCAGGAAAAGCAATTTTTCTAACTGGCCACCGCTCGCGAGTGGCTTGGCCATGGCCTTCAGTGCGGGGAAAAGTGTACCGATGGTTTTGCCAATCCCCGTCG
>JANLRI010000695.1:0-6363 GCA_031361565.1 Betaproteobacteria bacterium
ACGTTGGGCACCGTCTTCAACTCGAACTTGAGGAACCAGTCCTGCAAGGCACGCAACTGCCCCGCGTCTTGCGTGCCGCTGCGATCGACCAGCGCATACTGGTAAATCCAGCCGACACCCGTGGCATCCGGACCCAGCGTAGCCTTGGCCGTGGGCGGGAGGCGAGCCTGCACCTGATTCAAGTATTCCAGAACACGTGAGCGGGCCCAGTACAGATCGGTGCCATCTTCGAAGAGCACATAAACAAACGAATCCCCAAAGAACGAATATCCACGCACCGTCTTGGCACCCGGCACCGACAGCATAGTCGTGGTCAGCGGGTAGGTAATTTGGTTCTCAACGAGACGGGGTGCTTGTCCTGGATAGGTGGTGCGAATGATGACCTGCACGTCGGACAGATCGGGCAAGGCATCGAGCGGAGTCTTGAGAAGGCCGTACCCTCCCCAAGCACTGACGATGACAGTCGCCAAGAGCACCAGAAAACGATTTTGAATCGACCAGTATATTAAGCGAGCAATCATGGCCGCCTCTCGATTGAGGGGCTCGTGCTTGGCGGGGGCTCGTCGTTCAGACGTGCTTCCAAACCTTTCAAACTGGCCTCCGAATCAATGAGAAACTGCGACGACACGACGACTTTTTGCCCGGCCGCCAGACCACGCTTGATCTCGGTCTGCCCATTACTTTCGATACCCGTCTCTATCTCGACCGGACGAAACTTGCCCTTGTCCTCAGCCAGAATCACCAACACGCGTTTGCCGGTTTGAATCACCGCCTCCGTGGGGATCAGGATCGATTGCTTAGAGCGGAGGTCCATAAACTGCATGTTGACAAACATACCGGGCACCAGCAGGTTGCCAGGATTGGCCAGCTCGACGCGCGCTTTGAGTGTCCGAGTAGAAGCATTCACGTCAGGCAAAATAGCCTGAACGGCACCACGCAAGACTGTGTCCGGTGCGGCAGCGCTGCTGGCCTGCACCTTGGTCCCGGGTCGAATCAACGCCGCTTGACTCTCAGGCACCTGGGCCTCGGCCCATACCCTACTTAAACCATTGATCCTAAACAGAGGGGCACCGGGCATCACGCTCATCCCTTCGCGCGCCATCAGCTCCACCACCACCCCCGCGATGGGCGAGGTGAGCGTGATGCGGGCTTGCGTTTTACCTGAACTTTCGACCAGCCGAGTTTGCTCGTCGCTCATCCCCGCTTGGCGCATCCTTTGTCGCGCTGCATCGATCAGGGGTGCTAAATCTGTGCCCTGCATTCGCCGTAGCGACAAGAACTCCTCTTGCGCGGCGATCCAGTCGGGAACGTAGAGCTCGGCGAGCGCCTGGCCCTTACTGACGCGGTCGAGCGTGGCACGAACAAAGAGCCGCTCGACGTAGGCCGAGGCACGGGCTTGCACAAAGGCTTGATCGCGTTCGTTAAAGGCAATGTTGCCGACCGCGGTCAGCTGCGGCGCGAGCAGCCCTTCCTTCGCAATCGCCGTTCGCACGCCCAGGTTTTGCTGAACGCGCGGGCTGACCGTGACTTTACTGTTGTCACTACCCCCCTCCCCGTCGGCATAGACCGGCACCAGCATCATGTCCATGAAGGGAGATTTGGCGGGTTTGTCAAACTTGTTACCGGGGACCATAGGGTCGTGGTAGTACAGCACCTTACGCCCCGTGATGGGGTCGAGATCCCCCGCCTTGATATTCGTTTTAATATGGCGGCGCGTGGCGTCCTCACCTTCGGCGATGCTTTGCGGAAGGCTGCTAACTTGCGTCCCTCCGTTGCCCGACGCGCCAGGTGGCAAGCCTGGCCCCGCCATATTCATGCCACGCTGCATGCCCACTTTATAGAGACCGAACCCGCCCGCACCGAGCGTCGCAATAACGATCAACCCGCCCATCCACTCCTTAGGTTTCATGGCTGCACTCCGGCGGGGGTTAGGAAGTTGATTTGAGCCCAGAGACGGGCCGTGTCCATTTCAAGCTTCAAGCGCTCCATGCGAACTTCAATTTCTCCGCGCCTTGCTTCCAGCACTGCACTCAGCGTGCCGCCTGCGACTGTTCCTCCGCGATAAGCGGCCATAGCAGCCAAGGTACGTTCAGCGCTAAGCGGAACGATGGATTCGTCGTAGCGACTCAGGCGAGCGCGGTTACCGTGCCATTCCCGCAATAGCGCGCGAATCTCAGCGACATGGGCTCGTACTGCATCGTCGCGTTCGGCGCGGCGTTGTAAGGCCGTTGCCTGCTTCGCGGCGAGCTCGCGATCCTGGCGTTTCTGTTGATCCCACTGGAACGGCAGCGACACATTAATCGAAATCATGTTCGAGAACGCGGGGCCACGCTGATTGAACATAATTTCCGCGCTCCAGTCCGAGCGCATGTTGGCGCGCGCAAGATCGACCTCAACCTGAGCCATTTCTTCTTGTTTGAGTAGAACGGAAATCTGCGGAAAATGCTGCAAATGACTCTCCAAGTTCGCGTCTTCAAACCGCAAAGTTGCCAGGAAAGGTGGCCCGCTGAGCATTTGCTCTGCGGCCTTGCCGACCCATCGTTCCAGTTGCGTTTTGGCCACTTCTACCTGGCGCTGCGCAATAGCGATTCGGTCTTCAATCTGGGCCGCGGAAGAGCGCGCAGCGAATACATCGACTTGGGTGCCACGCCCTCCTCTGTACGCGGCATCGGCAGCCTCAATTTGCAGCTTTGCCTCGTTGTGTTGCGTGGACAGCAGGTTCACCATGCGCTCTAGAAAGTAACGATCCAACCACGCGGTCGCCGCACCTCGTTGTATGTTGATCGACACGAGATCACGAGTGGACTCCGCTACTTCGGCTTCCTTTTCAAAGCGCATGCTGCGCGCGCGGCGCTTGTCCTCACGAGTGAACTCTTGCATCACTCCGACTGAGCGCATGGTCATGAAATCGCGCGTCAAATTAAAACGATCATCGCCATTGATTGGTAAATTGTTGATGCCGAGCTTCAATACCGGATCGGGCAACTGGTCTGCGGCCACCCCCATCTCACGTGCGCCACTCGCTTGCAACCCACCCGCGTCAAGCAATCTCGACTGGGATAGGGCAAGTTGCACGGCATCGGTAAAGCTCAATGCAGGGCCTTGCGCCTCGGAAAACGCGGCCGACGCCGCCAGCAGCGCGACGAGAGAAATGCGAATAAGAATAGAAGCCACGAGAAATCCTCCACGAACATCACAAACTGGGAAACACGCTCAAAGGCGTTGGCCAGAATGTGACGAACGAACCCGAGCCTGGCTTTATTTCAAGCGCAGGTCAAAGGCGGAAGACTTGATTTACGAGAAAAATAGCTGGGCTACCCGGCGGTCGGTACGGAGCAACAATTGCAACGAAAAGCAAATCAACCGTCTCTCGCGTTGGAGTGAGAATCCAAATCAAGGACCACAGCACATCAAAAGCCGCCGGCGAAATATCCACAAGACTTTTCGACTCATGTGATTGCTGACCTATTTCACAATGAGCCTTGCACAAGTTTGGCTGACCTTGATCCATTTGTCCGCCCCGCAGGAGATCACAATCCGTCATCGAGGGCAGCGCCTCGCCTCTCTGGGCAACCGCACTCATCAGCGACTGAGGGCAAGAGTAGGCCGCCGTTGCGATTTGGGTAAACAACATGCACAAAACCACTATCATGGCTAGCGATGCACGCGCTGGTTTGGAGAGGCTCATATTCACAGTTTACTACGGTGCGAGGTGGCTAGGGACTGATATTTTGACGGCCATGAGTTGACCAACGATATAATGAACCTAGCGCCCTCGCCCATGCGTACGGCACTCATCAGATCGCAAGTCATGGGACGAAGGTCAATGGTACTCAGTCATGAATTGGCGAGACGGAGTTCGGCATCCTGGCGTAGTTGCCGCCCTCGGCGCTGCCGCTTTGTTCGGCATGGGTACACCGCTTGCAAAGCTTTTGCTGGCGACCACAAATCCCTGGCTCTTGGCGGGGCTGTTGTATCTCGGCTCAGGACTTGGCTTAACCGTCTACCGCATCACCATTCGAGCACAAGCGGTGAGATTGGCGCGCAACGAGATCCTTTGGTTTACCGGTGCAATTTTCGCAGGCGGCATCGTGGGCCCAGTCTTTTTGATGCTGGGGCTTTCGGGGATGCCCGCATCGGACGCTTCACTTTTATTGAATGCCGAGGGAGTGTTCACGGCCTTACTCGCGTGGTTCGCGTTCAAAGAAAATTTTGATCGTCGTATCGCATTAGGCATGTTATCTATCTTGGCGGGGGCCTTTGCACTCAGTTGGCGGGGCGATGCTGGTTTTAGTAAGCTTTGGCCATCAATGGCTATATTAGGTGCTTGCCTGGCCTGGGGTATTGACAACAATCTGACCCGCAAGGTGTCGCTGACCGACGCTACCTGGATTGCCTCCGTCAAAGGACTGGTTGCCGGGTCGGTGAACTTGTGTTTAGCGTTCGCCTTGGGCGCGAAACTCCCTGCGTGGCCGAACGTCGCTGGTGCAATGTTTCTGGGCTTTCTGGCCTATGGCGTGAGCTTGACGCTTTTTGTTCTCGCGCTGCGTCACCTTGGAACCGCAAGGGCCGGGGCCTATTTTGCCGCGGCTCCGTTCGTGGGTGCCGTATTGGCTTTGATCTTGGGCGACCCCGTCACCCTCCAACTTGGAGTTGCGGCGCTGTTCATGGCCTTCGGTCTCTGGCTACATTTAACCGAGCGGCATAACCATTCACACAACCATGTGCTGTTGGAGCATGATCACGAACATAGTCACGACGAACATCATCAGCATTTACATGATCCACCCATTCCGACGGGCATCAAGCACCAACATCGTCACCGCCATGAGCCGTTAAGACATGTACATCCGCATTTCCCCGATGCGCACCACCAACACAAGCATTGATCGCCCGTACTCATGCTTGCACTTACGTTTTAAATATCATAATATGCTTATATATTAAATAATAACAAAAATTCAAATAGAGTTAAAACCTCTCAAGGAGACCCCCGTGAGCGCGAGCATTGCCATGCCAGGCCGATTGCGACCCGCCCCTGAAAACTTCCTCAGCCCAGCCGCTATCGAGACGGCTTGGTCGGACGAAAAGAGCGGTCGCCGTAGCTTCATCGCTAGGTCCTTCGCTGCGGCCTTGCTGGGTGCTTCAACGCCGAGCAGCCGCGCTCAGGTCATTCCAGTTGCTGCCGATGGTGGCGACCCCAACATCTTAAATCTGCCGAGCCACTCCACCGGGCTTGGCCAGCCCGTCGCGACCGACGGCTACGGCAAGCCCTCCAAGTTCGAAGCCAATGTCCAGCGTCGCCAAAGTCCGGGACTGACGCAATCAACCCAATCTTCAGTATCGTTCGCGCCGCTGCAATCGATGTTTGGCATCGTGACTCCCAATGGGCTGCACTTTGAGCGTCATCATCAGGGCTGGTGGGATATTGATCCGAGTAAGCACCGGCTGATGATTAACGCTTCATCGCCAGGGATGCTTAAAAAGGACATGGTTTTTACCATGGATGAATTGATGCGCCTACCCAGTGTTTCTCGTTTTCATTTCATCGAATGCGGTGCCAACACGGGTATGGAGTGGGGCAACGTGGCGGTGCCGACGGTTCAATATACCCATGGCATGCTTAGCTGCTGCGAATTCACCGGGGTGCCGCTGAAGCTTGTGCTGGACCTATGCGGAGCGGATTACAAACGCTGCCGCTTCGTGCTGGCTGAAGGTTCGGACGGCTCTTCGATGACCCGTACCATCCCGATGGAAATGGTTGAAAGCGGAGAGGTGCTGCTCGCTTACGGGCAGAACGGAGAAATGCTTCGCCCAGAAAACGGCTACCCGCTTCGCCTGGTGGTGCCCGGTGTGCAGGGTGTAAGTTGGGTCAAGTATCTGCGTCGCGTTGAAGTAGGCGACCAGCCCTACGCTTCCAAGGACGAAGCTATTCACTATCTTGATTTGATGCCTGATGGCCTGCATCGTCAGTACAGTTCCATTCAAGAGGTGAAAAGTGTCGTCACCACTCCCTCCGGTGGTCAGGTGCTACTCGACAAGGGTTACTACAACATTAGCGGATTGGCCTGGACGGGTCGCGGAAAAATCAAACACGTCGACGTCACCGTTGACGGAGGACGCAACTGGAAGCGCGCGCGCCTGCAAACACCGGTGCAAGACAAGTGTCTTACCCGCTTCAGTTTGGATTGGGTTTGGGACGGCAAAGCGGCCTTGGTTCAAAGCCGCGCAACTGACCAAACCGGACAAATTCAGGCCAGCTATGCCAAGGCACGAGAGGTGAGAGGCCGAAGATCAATCTATCACAACAATTCCATACACACTTGGCTGGTGACGGAAAGTGGCGAGGTGAAGAATGTCCAG
>JANLRI010000012.1:0-1982 GCA_031361565.1 Betaproteobacteria bacterium
AACTGCGTGACTTCCATACCGTTCAGCCAAACCTCCCAACCTAGACCCCAGGCGCCTAGAGTCGGTGACTCCCAGTCATCCTCCACGAAGCGAATGTCGTGGGCCATTGGGTCGATGCCCAGTGCTTTAAGCGAACCGATGTACAACTCAAGAATATTGGGCGGCGAGGGCTTAAGTACCACCTGATACTGATAGTAGTGCTGTAGTCGATTAGGATTGTCACCATAACGGCCGTCTTTCGGGCGACGCGAGGGCTGCACATAGGCGGCGCGCCAAGGCTCTGGGCCAATCGAGCGCAAGAAGGTTGCCGTGTGGAATGTTCCGGCACCAACTTCCATGTCATAGGGTTGCAAAAGGGCGCAGCCCTGCTCACTCCAATAGGCTTGGAGGCGGAGAATTACTTCTTGAAACGTGATCATGGGCTAGATTGTACCGAGTCACTTTTTCTTGCCCGAATGCGTGCCTGGATGCTTGGTCGGATGCTTGCCTAGGCGCCCGCCCCGAACCAACCAGAGGCCGAGCGTCATTAGGATCAGGGACCCGATCAGGAAGGGCCAGTTCCCAAAGCGCGCGTAAGGCGTGAGTCCATCGGTGCTGGCCACCTCCACATCCAGATTGCCCGCTCGGTTATGGGCGAGTTGGGCCAGTACCTTGCCATTCGAGCCGATGCTGGCCGTGACGCCTGTATTGGTGGCGCGCAGCATTGGCCGCCCCAGCTCCAGGGCTCGCATTCTGGCAATCACTAAGTGTTGCGGCAGGGCGTGGGAGTCTCCGAACCAGGCGATATTGCTGACGTTGATCAGGACTTGGGCGCCTCGTCTCACTTGATCGGCGAGTGCTTCACCAAACAAGTCTTCGTAGCAAATATTGAAGGCAATCCATTGGTTTTCGTGTCGAAGTAGGGGCTGCTGTTCACCGCCGCGACCGAAATCACCGAGGGGGATATGCATCTGATCGACAAACCAGCGAAAGCCTGGTGGAACAAATTCGCCAAACGGCACGAGATGCGTTTTGTCATAGCGCGAAGTGATGCTATTGCGCGCATCGATCAGGGCGACTGAATTAAAAATTTGTCCGTCCTGGATCGCAGGCAGGCCTAAAGCCACTCGGGTGCCTGAAGTTTTAATGGCGCTACTCAGCTCGGCAGCGATGTCGGGGGGAGTGCGATCCCAAAGCGTGGTCCATGCGGTTTCGGGTAGTACCGTCAGGCTGGTTTTGCTGTCGCGCACTTGGTTCACAAAATAGCGCATGGTGGTGGCCATTCGGTCCGGATCGAACTTCATTTCCTGCGCGATATTGCCTTGAACCAAGCGAACCGTTAAGGTTTTTCCAGTGGCGGTGGTGAAGTCGAGGTGCTCAAAGGTGAAGGCGCAAACCCAGGCCATGAGCATGCAGGCCATTGCGCTATACGACCATTGTCTGAGCCAAGCCTGAGTCACTAAAAGAGCGAAACCACCACTCAACAAAGCGCTCAGCACGCTGATGCCGTATACACCGAGAGCAGGGGCTGCACTCGCGAGTGGGCCGTCAATTTGTGAGTAACCTAAGGCAATCCAAGGGAAGCCCGTAAAGATCCAAGAGCGGGTCCACTCCAATAAGCCCCAAGACGCTGAAAAAAGCAGGATCGCGGCCATGGGTGATTTTCCGAGGACGAAATGCCCAAAGGACCGGACCGAACGAAGGCTCAGTGCGGCGGCCAGGGCAGAAAAACTCGCCAGTAGGCTAGACAGCAGGATCACCCCGGCGGCCGCCAGAGGTGCGGCCATCCCACCATAGCGATGCATGCTGATGTAGAGCCAGCCGACCCCCAGGACAAAGTAGGCCAAGCCGTACACGAACACAATGGCAAAGCCTTCAACGGGGGTTGTGCTTTCACTGCCGCGTGCAAATAGCAGCGCAAACAGAGTGGCAAGGCTGAGGATTTGAAGCCACCAGGCCGGCCATATGCCTTGGCTGACCGACCCGATCAAACCCGCAAAGAA
>JANLRI010000015.1:0-3414 GCA_031361565.1 Betaproteobacteria bacterium
ACGGCTCTGAAAGCAAGATGGCCTGGGAGACCTTCCTCAAGAAATACAAGGTCCCATTCATAGTTCTGGCAACTCTGTCGCAGCTCGAGCGCAGCCGTTCGGGGGTGCTGATTCTGCCGTCCAGCGTTGCCCTTTCAAAGAAAGAGCAACAGGCGGTCGTTGACTTTCGTGCCCGTGGCGGGAGCGTTTTGGCCACCTGGCTATGCGGAGTTCGGGATGAAAAAGGTGTCTGGCTCGGGTTCGGCTTTATGGAAGGTGCGCTCGACGTCAAAGTAGTAGGCGATACCTCAGCCGAAAAAGACGATAACTTTCTAATGCCCCACGGTGATAGTCCGATCAGCAATTATTTGCCCGCCGGGCAAAGAATCTGGCTCGAACGCGCGCCGCAATGGCCCACCCTGCGCGTGACCGGGCGCTTTGCTGGCGCGCATATTATGGATTGGTCAAGGACCTTCGCAATCCAAAAGACGACTTCAGCGATCACCTTCGATGAGCGCGTTTTGGACTCTAAGCGCACTTCACGTAGTGTTGTTTTAGGGTATCCGGAGCGTCTTTGGCGTACCGCTGATCCGAAACATTTGGAGGCCATTGCACACAACGCACTGACGTGGTTACGTCGCTTGCCGAGCGCCTATTCGGCCGCTTGGCCCGCGCCCTATTCGAGCGCGCTCCTGCTCGCCGTAGATGCCGCCGAAAACATCGTCGAGGCAGATTTAACCTTAGCCAAGTATCTGGAAGATATTGGTGCTCGAGCCACCTTTTTTACCTTGGGCGATAATGCCGCCAAGTCGGCTGCGAACTTGAAAGTACTCCAGTCTCGCGGCCACGAGCTGGCCTTTATGGGAGACAAATTTGCAGGCTTTAAGGGCCAGGCGATGACAACCCAAGCCAGCCGTTTGGACAGTATGATGGCTCGCATGAAGGACGCAGGACTGAGCATTCCGACCAGTCCGGGCTTTCATGCCCCAACCGAATCGTATGACAAGAACACCGAGGCCTTGCTGCTGCAAAGAGGCTTTGGGCACTACATTGCGTTCATGGATGCCACGGATTCACGCCTACCGTTTTCAGTGCGTTCAACCCCGGCTTCAACAACGAGCTCAGCGACTACTGATGGGCCCACTCTAGCCACCATCGTATTACCGCGCACCCAACGCGGCCCAGAAGACGCCACCGAAGAAGGTGACTATGACGAAGGCATCAAGTCTTTTTTTGCTGAAATCGCGCTTGTCGAAAAAATGGCTGGGCTCTCGGTGATTCGCATGCCGAATCAAGGGCTGCTCACTATTGATCAGATCGTAGAACTCGTGGACGAGCTAAAGAACCGGCGCGAACGCACCTGGATGGCTAGCGCTGCGCAGATTGCGGGCTGGTGGCGCGAGCGTGAGCGAGTCGCAGTCCGCTTGGATGGTGAGGCTCAAGCCCCGATCTTGACCATGGAAATTCAAGGCGTTGAGCCGATCAAAGAAGCGGTCACGGTTTGGGTTAATTTGCCGATCTCCGGCCAGACCTTGCGCCTTATCCCAATCGCACCTGGCGGACCCGCAGGAAATAGGCCCACGGTCATCCCAGTGGATCAGTGGCGAGCGGGCGTGCTTGTGTCTGGCCTTGCCCCAGGAAGCCATCGTTGGCAAGTTCAGTTTGTAGAAGCAGACCGTGTTCCCGCGAAGTGATTCATCAAGACATTTAAAAGCTAGAAAAATATGACTTACGCACTAGATGACTATTTTCGCTCCCAGCAAGTTTCGCTGCAGTGGTCGCCCGTTCTGCGCGCCTTCGCGCTAGAGCTGCGCACGCAGGCCGATGTGGATGTTGATGCCTTGCGTCAGCTCTTTATTAAGATAGGTATACGCTTCGCGCAAGATATGGAGTCACAGTTTCAGGATGCGCAAACCCTCGCTGAACTCACTGATGCCTTGAACGATCTCTGGAGTCGCACCAATTGGGGTTGGGTTGAGTTGACCGAAGCCAGCGGGAGTTTAGAGATTGAACATCGTTACGCACCGATTGCGGAGGCTTTTGGCGGCGAAATGCTGGACTGGAGCCTCGGCCTTTTGGAAGGTTTTTACCAGGCGGTGTTTCATTCGTTCGGACTCAGTGAAAAAATGGTCGCCAGGCTTGTCACTCAGCAAAATGACGGTCAATACGTCCATTTGCGTTTAGCACCTTAATGCCCTTCCTCGACAGATGCCGTCATTCCCCAACCTATAGAACACCATGAGCGACACAAAAAAAGATATGTCCGATCTGTTTCGTAGCCTGCGCGCGGACTCGCCGAGTACGCCAGCCGCCAGCAATGGGGCCGTGACCACGGCTGAGCAACGCTGGCCCATCTTGAAGTCTTTTCAGCCCAAAAAGTTGGCCGTCACCACGCTGATTACAGATGATGAAAAGCAAGTACGACGTAGCACAAATTCTGCCACGGTTAAAGTTAGCCAGACCAGCGCCGTCGCGAACAATGTTAATCAGCAACTGGCGCGTGGCTTAAGTCGCATGATTGTTCAAAAGCAAGTGATTGCGCCAGACGAAAAGACATCGTTTAGCCCCGTGAGTGGAATTTTTCGCACGCGCGACGAGGCGCGGCCACAAGCCAAAGAGGTCGAATCATCACTGCCGCTCAGTGATGATTCCCTACGGGCGGTATTGTTACGCTTGGAGCAAGCTCATCAACCAGCGCCGGTGGCTAGCCCGAAGCGACCTGCGTTCTTGTCTAGACTTGGTAAGCGATGAAAGTAGTCAGCATTGTGTCGATGAAGGGCGGGGTGGGTAAGACCTCCCTTGCCGCTAACGTCGCCTGTGCGCTGGCCGACGAACTAGGTCCTAATCGCGTCGCGGCGCTAGATCTTGATTCTCAAAATGCCTTGCAATGGCATTTCGGTTTGACCGACCATGAAGTCCGTGGTGTGTGCCAGCAGGCCATAGCGGGCGCTTCGCTGAGCGGCATTGCTTGCCAAACTGAGGCGAAGGTCGCCTGCTTTCCGTATGGATTTGCGGATGAGCCAAGTCGACTCGCTTTTGAGTCTCTACTGACTCAGCAAACCGACTGGCTAAAACTTCAACTCGACAGCCTCGCGCTCGCCAATACTGCGCTTGTTTTGATCGACACACCTCCTGGGCCTTCGCCCTATCTTCTCCAGGCCATTGCGTGTTCGGATTTGGCGATAGTCGTTTTGCTGCCCGATGCCGCATCCTATGCGACCGTACCCGCGATGGAAACCTATCTGGACGAGATGATTCCAATTAACCCTGATCTTCAAAGCGTCTATGTCCTGAACCAGTTGGACGAAAGTGACTCCTTGGGCTCGGACATGACCCGAACGCTGCGCCAGCACTTAGGTGCGCGCTTCGCTCCGGTGTTAATCAACAGTGACGAGGCTTTGCGAGAGGCTTTAGCATTGCAAAAGTCGGTGTTGG
>JANLRI010000017.1:0-2273 GCA_031361565.1 Betaproteobacteria bacterium
ATGAAATCGTCAAGGGGGTGATCTTTCCGCAGTTTGTCATTCTTCCAATTTCGATCTGGCTCGTGTGGTTCGGCCTAAACCGCGGCCTCACGCCCTTAAGGCGACTCGAAGAGCGCCTTAGACAGCGCGCGCCCGACGATCTATCCGAGGTCAATCTGTCTGGAACGCCAGATGAGATCATGCCGCTGATGCGCTCCTTCAATGAGCTCCTGGCTCGCCTGGGGAGCAACATCTCAGGGCAAAAAAGATTCATCGCCGATGCTGCGCATCAAATGAAAACGCCACTCGCAGGCCTAAAAACACAGGCCGAGCTCGCTCTGCGCCAGACCGACCCGGCGGAATTACGTAAAAGCCTGATTCAAGTCGTACAGAGTTCAGACCGCGCGGCGCACCTCATCTCTCAACTTCTTTCCTTAGCCCGTATGGAAACCCTTGAAGACAGTGGAGAAATAACAGCGGTAGAACTGAGCGCGCTCACTCAGTCAATCTTGCAAGAACTCGCGCCAGTAGCGATTGCAAAGAACATCGACTTGGGCTTCGAGTCCTCTTCTGATCGGCTTTACGTGAATGGCCAAGCCCTGCTCTTGCATGAGTTGATTCAGAATCTCATCGACAATGCCCTGCGTTATACCCCGAGTAACGGGATCGTCACCGTGCGAGTGCTGCAATCCGATGAGCGAGTATTGATAGAGGTCGAAGACAACGGACCCGGCGTGCCGCTTGAGCTTAGAACTCACGTATTTGAACGGTTTTTCCAGGGCAACAATGCACCTAGTAAAGTCACTTCTCAGGGCAGCGGGCTAGGTTTGGCCATCGTGGCCGAAATTGCCAGGCAACATCAGGCCAGAGTCTGGGTCGAAACCGGCATTGAGCGCCCGCCCAACTTTGACGCCGGTGAATCCCTTGCAAGTAAATGCCACGGCGCGCGCTTTGTGCTTAGCATGGCCAGACGAAAAGCTAGAGCGAGCGATTTCTAGAACTAAACCGGCATCAATCTCATGGCCAAAGCGGAGCCTCAAAAGGGATGCTATAATCGTTGGCTCTTCGGCGCATTAGCTCAGTCGGTTAGAGCGATGGAATCATAATCCACAGGTCCGCGGTTCGAATCCGTGATGCGCCACCAATTATACAACCCGCTTCGGCGGGTTATTTCAACCATGACAGCTCCCAAGTTCTTCTCGACGGCCTCGGCTTTTCGGGCTTGGCTTGAGACAAACGCCAGCGCACAAGCAGAGCTTCTGGTCGGATTCCATAAGCTTGATTCTGGCCGCCCTAGTATGTCTTGGTCCGAGTCGGTGGATGAGGCCTTGTGCTTTGGCTGGATCGATGGCGTGCGCAGGCGCATCGACGAAGACGCTTACTCGATCCGGTTTACACCCAGAAAAACGACGTCCATCTGGAGCGCGATCAACATCCGTAAGATTTTGCAGTTACAGGAGCAGGGCCGCATGACCGCCGCGGGCACGGCAGCGTTCGCCCACCGCAAAGAAAGTAGAGACAAGAGCATCGCGGCTCTCCAAGCTTGTCACGGCCTGCGCGTCTGCTGAACGATTACGATAATGAACCCGAGAGCCGATATCCGCCAATCTGAGGCCTCAAAGACAAACGAAGCCGCGACACCGACTTACACCGTCGCGGTTAGAACCCTTTGCGAATTCACCGCCAAGTGTGGCGATCTTGATTTGCGCTTTACGCCTTCGCCGAGCGCACAAGAAGGCATCGCCGGGCATGCTGAAGTCGCGCTCAAGAAAATCACTAACAACAAGACCTATCAGCGCGAAGTTGCACTCAGCGGCCAGTATCGTCATCTCAAGGTACGCGGACGAGCTGATGGTTTTGACCCCTTGCGCAAGAGGGTCGAAGAAGTCAAAACGCACCGTGGTGATCTGGCCCGTATGCCCGACAACCACCGAGCCTTGCACTGGGCCCAAGCAAAAGTTTATGGATGGCTTCTTTGTGAGCAAGGAGGATTGGAAAGCATCGATGTCGCTCTGGTTTATTTCGATGTCAGCACGCAGAAAGAAACTGTTTTGAGCGAGCCCTTCGAAGCTCGGGTTTTAGGCGACTTCTTCAAGGAGCTTTGTGAGCGCTTCATTCTTTGGGCCGATCAAGAACTTGCTCATCGGGCTTCTCGAACAAAAATCACCAGCGACTTAAGCTTTCCCCATCAGCTCTTTCGAAGTGGCCAGCGCCTTCTTTCTGAAGCCGTTTACAAAGCGAATGCGGGCGCGCGTTGTCTGATGGTTCAAGCGCCGACGGGGATTGGCAAAACC
>JANLRI010000031.1:0-11721 GCA_031361565.1 Betaproteobacteria bacterium
TACGCTTTTTGCAGGAGGGTGAAGTCAAACCTGTCGGCACACACCAAACGCGCTATTGCAATGTACGCATCATCGCGGCTACTAACCAGCCCTTGCTCACCTTGGTTGAGCAGGGGCGCTTCCGGCGTGATTTGTACTTCCGGCTGCGAGGGTTTGAAGTCAACATTCCACCGCTGCGCGAACGGGTTGAGGACATCCCGGTATTGGCCGAATACGCTGCAAAAAAATACTCGGACACGATTCGTCGGCGCATTGCCGGAATTTCTGCCGAGGTCATGCAGCGCCTCAAGGCGCATCCGTTTCCTGGTAATGTGCGGGAACTTGAAAATGAGGTGCGTCGCATGGTGGCTTTGGCCGACGACGGCGAATTCCTCAATGTGAAATTGATGTCACCCGAGTTCGCGCGCTTAGTGCCGCGCGATGCCCAGGACGAACATGCCGCGCTGATCAACGGCCAGGGCAGCCTAAAAGACAAAGTTGAATCGATTGAGACTTTGTTGGTGACACAGTCGCTAATGCGAAATAAATGGAACCAAAGTCGAACTGCGGCCGAATTGGGGCTGTCTCGCGTCGGGCTGGCCAACAAAATTAAGCGTTATAAGCTCGACGAAAAGAGCGCTTGACGGCCGCCGCGCACCGTGGATACTGTGTAATGGGTGCCATGCACTAAAGCAAAGCGCGGTGCCGCTTCTGCGAAGGAGGTCAATGCATGCCAGACACTGATAAATTACCTTTCAACGACTTGGCCGGCTTGCCGCAGTCGATTCAACGGGCGCTCACCATGCACGGCAACTTCAAGGCCTTGGGGGTCAGCCCACTGGTGTGCACCTTGGGACTTTTGGACGAACAAACCAATGGCCGCTGGTGTAGCCGCTGCGAGGGTATCTGGTTTGGGTACGCGCTCGAAGTTCAATGTCCGGTCTGTGGCAACCGATCCGGATAAACGGCCCGCAATTTAATTCTTATGTGCGCTAGCGCACTGAAAAGTTGGTTGGCTGTTTGGCTCCATGCGCAAACCAAGTATGCGTAAGTCAACGCGCTTACCGAAACCTTAGCGGCTTGAATTTCCATGCAAGATGTTGATCTTGCAGGAGGTTTTGAAGCTTGGTTGTAGGTCACTGCAACTGGCACGAGGTTTGCATATCTCCTTGCAGCAGGTTCGGTGGAATTGTATTGTTGCGGTGCAAAAAACCAGCCCGTCACTCGTCAAAAATTCAGTCGCAACACAACTGAAACAGGAGACCGACATGGCAAATTTGTTATGGTTGCAAGGTGGGGCGTGTTCAGGCAACACGATGTCATTTCTCAATGCGGAAGAGCCCAGCGCCTGTGACCTGGTCACAGACTTTGGCATCAACATTTTGTGGCATCCGTCACTGGGCGTTGAACTGGGCAACAATCTACAACAGCTCCTGCGTGACTGTGTTTCCGGAAAAATTCCGCTGGACATTTTTGTGTTTGAGGGAACGGTCGTGACCGCGCCGAACGGCACCGGTGAGTGGAACCGCTTTGCCGGGCGACCCATGCAGCAATGGGTGCGCGAACTGTCAGATGCCGCAACTTATGTGGTGGCGGTGGGTGATTGCGCCACCTGGGGTGGCATACCGGCCACGGCACCAAATCCAAGCGAATCCAAGGGCATGCAGTTCCTCAAACGCGCGCCGGGCGGATATTTGGGCAGTGACTTCAAATCCAAGTCGGGCTTGCCCGTCGTTAATATTCCCGGTTGCCCCGCACACCCGGACTGGATCACGCAGATTGTGGTGGCCATCGCGACCGGGCGTGGCGCCGATATCGCAGTCGATGAGTTCCATCGCCCCAAAACATTTTTTTCGAGCTTCACCCAGACCGGCTGTACCCGCAACATGCACTTTGCCTATAAAGTTTCAGCCACCGAATTCGGTCAACGCAAAGGATGTTTGTTTTACGACCTGGGCTGTCGAGGGCCGATGACGCACTCACCCTGCAACCGAATTTTGTGGAACCGCCAGTCGTCGAAAACGCGCGCGGGCATGCCTTGTCTGGGTTGCACCGAGCCTGAGTTTCCGTTCTTTGACTTGGCACCGGGAACGCTTTTCAAAACGCAGACGGTGATGGGGGTTCCCAAAGACCTTCCAACCGGCGTCAATAAGATGGGCTACATCGCGCTGACAAGCGCTGCGAAAAACGCAGCTCCGGCCTGGGCCGAAAAAGACATCTTCGTCGTCTAAGCATTGCCCATTGCACATACCTAAGGAGACACGATCATGGCTGTTCAAACACTAGATATTTCACCGGTTGGGCGCGTAGAGGGCGACCTAGACGTACGCGTGGACATTACAGACGGCGTAGTAACCAATGCCTGGACCTCGGCAGAGCTGTTCCGTGGATTCGAGATCATTCTGCGCGACAAAGACCCGCAGGCCGGCCTGGTAGTCACACCACGGGCCTGTGGTATTTGCGGCGCTTCGCACCTGACCTGTGCCGCCTGGGCTTTGGATACGGCGTGGGAAACCGAGGTGCCACGCAACGCTATTCTGGCACGCAATCTTGGCCAAATAGCCGAAAGTCTACAAAGCCAGCCGCGTTATTTCTACGGGTTGTATGCAATTGATATGACTAACAAGAAATACCGCAACAGTGAGTTTTATGCTGAAGCCTGCAAGCGCTTTGCTCCCTTTACGGGAACGTCCTATGAACTGGGCGTCACCATCTCCGGTAAGCCGGTGGAGATCTACGCCTTGCTCGGTGGTCAGTGGCCGCATTCAAGTTATATGGTTCCGGGCGGCGTAATGTGCGCGCCAACCCTGTCTGATGTGACGCGCTCGTGGTCGATCCTGGAGTACTTCAAAAAGAACTGGCTTGAGTCGTGCTGGTTGGGCTGCACACTGGAGCGCTACGAAGAGATCAAAACCTATGACGACTTCATGGTGTGGCTGGATGAAAAACCGGCACATGCCAATTCAGACTTGGGTTTTTACTGGCGCATGGGGCTAGACGTGGGGCTTGACACCTATGGCGGCGGCGTGGGCAAATATATTTCTTGGGGCTACTTGCCACATGAAGACAAGTACCAAAAGCCGACCATAGATGGCCGTAATGCTGCACTGATCATGAAGAGCGGCGTATACGATGGCAAGACCGACACCCATGTGCTGATGGACCAGAAATACGCCCGTGAGAACGTCAGCCATGCTTGGTACGATGAGGCCGCGGTCGATACCCATCCGTTTGATCGCACGACTAAAGCAGTGAGCAAAAATACACCAGACTTCAATGGGAAATATTCTTGGGCAACCGCGGTGACCCATGCTGAAAGCGGGCGCCTGGAAGCCGGCCCATTCGCGCGCCAATTAGTGGCCGGGGGCAAACAAGGCGAATCGTGGCAGCATACCGATGGACTAATTCTCGATATGTACAAAAAGATGGGGGGGCCGAGCCTGCATCTGCGCCAAATTGCCCGCATGCACGAAACCATCAAGCTGTACCGCCAGGCCGAGCATTGCCTTCGCGAGTTCAAGCTCAACGACCCTTGGTACATCAAGCCCAAGGAGCGTGATGGTCGTGGCTGGGGCGCGACCGAGGCAATCCGCGGCGCGCTGTGCCACTGGATAGAAGTCGAGGGTGGCAAGATCAAGAATTATCAGATCATCGCGCCGACCACTTGGAACGTCGGCCCTCGTGATGGCAAAAACACGCGCGGCCCGATTGAAGAGGCGCTCATTGGTGCCCCCATTGCCGATGCAACCGATCCGGTGGAGGTGGGCCACGTGGCAAGGTCCTTTGACTCCTGCTTGGTGTGCACGGTGCATGCGCACGATGGCAAAACAGGCAAGGAGTTAGCGCGCTTTCGGACTGCGTAAATCGCTCAAGCGACGTTTAGCCCGATTCCTTGCTTTGGCACATCCAAACGACCTTGCCAAGCTTCGAATTTTGCCGAACGCTCGCTAACGCACAGACAGCTTAAATGACATCGAAATAGGCTTAATCCTTCGCCTGCATAGAGGAGACACCGCATGCACTGCGACCAGGAAAATGTATTGCGGGACCACATCGGCAAGTTGATGGCGGACGGCCTTTTAACGCAAACTGAGCCGTTTCCTGAGACCGACCGTGAGTTTGGGCAGTTGCTCGCGGAAGTGCGTGAGTTGCCGCCGGATGACTTGAAAGCGAAGTTGGTGTTGACCGGATTCGTGGACAAACCTTACGGGCCCGATCGCATGCGGTGCCAAGAGTGCATGTACTACCTGGTGCATCGCAAGTGGTGCGACTTGCCAGAACTCGCGGTGCCGGTTGAACCCGACTGGTGGTGCCGCTTGTGGCGTATTTGAATGTTGACCATCATCGGTTGTGGAAACTCTAACCGCTCGGACGATGGCGTAGGAGTGTTCGTTGCCCAAGCCTTACAAGCCATGCTGCGCACTGCTCCGAACGGCAGAGTGCGGGTATTCGACGCAGGGACGGGCGGCATGGAAGTCATGTTCCAGGCTCGAGGTGCGACCAGGTTAGTCATTGTCGATGCCAGTTCCAGCGGCTCGCCGGCAGGAGCGACCTTCAAAGTGCCGGGCGATCAATTGCAAAGCGATCATCAGCCTGAATTTAGTCTGCATGATTTTCGTTGGGATCACGCCCTGTCTGCGGGTCGAAAAATATTTCGGGATCAGTTTCCAAGCGATATTTCGGTTTACCTAATTGAAGCGCAAAGCATGGCATTAGGTCTGGCCTTGAGCGAGCCGGTACGCGAATCCGCAGTGCGCCTGATCGAAAAACTCGAGCGTGAAATTCATGTCTATTGCGCAACTTAGCGACGGCTTACAGGCCAACGTGCAAGCGACATCCGCCGATTCGGTTGTCGTGGCGCGCGGCAATCTGTATCTGAGTCACGAAGTCTACGAAAACTACATGGCCGGGATTGAAGCCGTCGCTCTGATTGAGCGGGAAGGACAGGTGATGGTGGTGCCCTTGACTCCGCAATCGGGCGGCGGCCTTCTTTTGAAAATTCGCACTTTGCGCGGTGACCGGGTGATTCACGCTCAGGAATTTTTTCGTGAAAAAGGCTTTTTGGAGAACTTTCAGGAGCGGCGGTTTTCGGCGCACTGGAACGCCAATGCGGCCGCCTTGGTGGTATCCGGCATACCTATGCTGCCCACCTAAAGTTCCTTAAACCTATCTAATCTTTCCGGAACGGTTTTGAAAAAATGAATACATAGTATGCAAAGTGAAATAATAGTAGACATCGAGAAATCATCAGCCTAGACTGCAATTTGGAATTTCCAATTTAGCAGGCAAGACTCACCTAACGGAGGCCGTAGTGACTCAGACAATGTCGACGTCGCAGTACGATGCAGCCATCAGCGCAGCCCAATCGAACGATGGATCGCCCGAGGAAAAAGCCGAGATGCTGATGGAAATTGCAATGGATATGCAGGCCCGTCCGAAAACGCCGGGTCAGCTACAACAGGCCGTTGCCCTTTACGACGAGGCCTTGACTACCTGCCCTACGGATGCCCCGCTGCTCAAGGCCCGCATCTTGGCGCGCCAGGGCACTGCTTTACAGGCCGTACCGGACGGTGGCAATACGACCCTCTACAAGGCGCAAGCATGTTACGAGCAGGCGCTGCCCGTGCTGAAAGACAGGGCTAGGCCCGAGGAAGCTGCCGAAGCAGAAATGAATCTCGGGTTGGTGTTGCAATCGCTGGCAGGAAGCGGTGCCGCGCGAATCCATGATGCGATCCAGTGCTATCACCGGTCTTTACGGGTGTTTGTACGTGAAAAATGGCCGCAAGAGTTCGCCATCCTGCACAACAACTTGGCCATTGCCTACCTATCGATTCCTCTGTCAGATGAGCGTGGCAAGATGAGGGAAGCACTGGCGGTGCAATCTTTCGAAGAAGTGCTCAAAGTGATCAATTTGATTGATCACCCGACTGAGTTCGCAATGATCCAGAACAACTTGGGCAATGCCTTGCAGTATGCCTCGTCAGGGCATCCGCTCGACAATAACCTGCGCGCGCTTGAGGCCTACGACGAAGCACTGAAGGTCCGCAACGAGCGCGACACCCCGCATGAATACGCCAACACTATTTCAAACCGCGCCAATGTCATGAGAAATCTGCCGGACGACCCCGATCAACCGCTGATGGGGAGGCGCGGCAGTCTGATGCGCGCGCTGGCGCTTTATGGCGAAGCCAAACGGATTTTTGACGAGCTTGGCCATAGCGGAAATGCGGCCGTGGTTGCAGACGCGCTGGCGCAAGTCAGCGAGGAACTTGGTCAATTGTCCTTCGAAGGGCAATCGCTTAGCAATGGCCATGCCCAAGTCAACTGACCCACCCGAAAAAATCATGAAAAACATTTTTCAGCAACTCAGCAGCGGTTCATTGGGCGCGGCAACTATTGTCGTGTGGGCGTTGGTGGCGGCTCTTCTAGCTATGGCAGGGGGCGCGCTGTCAGCCATGAGATTGGCGGGCAAAGATCTCGGAAATGCACTGGCTTCAATGATGGGCGCGCTATTTGGTCCAGTAGCCGCTGTGCCTGGAATTTTGATCGCGCTGATCATTTTAAAATTTTTATGACCCTTGTTTAAAAAGAACGTAGCCACCTTTCAAAGCCAATCTCTTTCACCAACACTATTGAGGTTTTCCATGCTGGACATGTTTCTTAATTCACTCAAACTTTTTTTCAAGGGCAAGCTGTTTCGCGAGCCGCGCCAAGTTGCTAAGCAATGGCTGATCGGCTTCGTAGTGGCGCTTGTTCTACTACCGCTTCTGGTGAAGCTCGGTGTGCCTTTATGGTTGGCGGTAGTGGTAGTGGCGCTCAGCACTGGGGCACTTCAGCCCTGGCTTTTTCGAAATCTCAAATACGCTTAAGTAAGCTGACATGAACCAGGCCCTTACTGCTATTGAAGCGCATCGGGTCGAAGATCCGCCCGATGCTTTGGCTCGGATGGTGCGCGCGATTACTAGCCTGGAAGCCATTGTTGGCGATTGGGACGAGTCGCAGCGCTTGACCGTGCAGGCCTTGAAGAGCGCCATCGAGGATTTGAACAAGGACGCGTTCACGCGCCTGATTCGGAGCTTAAAAGAGGGTCCAGAGGCTCACGCTCAATTGCGTCTAGCGGTGACCGATCCGGTGGTGTACGGCGTGCTTCGCTTTCATGGCTTGGTCAAAGAATCTTTGCAGGCGCGCATTGAACGCGCGCTGGATGAGGTGCGGCCCTTCATGGCAACGCATGGTGGCGATGTTGAACTCGTCACGGTCAGGCCGCCCGATACGGTTGAAGTGCGTTTGATCGGTTCGTGCCACGGCTGTCCTGCTTCCAGCCAGACTTTGACCGAAGGTGTGGAAAAATCCATACGCAGTCACTGCCCTGAAATATTGCACATTCATCAAGTGAGCAGGGGTGCGCCAGAAGGCTCTAGTGCCATCGACGGCGTACCTCGTGTAAATCCTTCGCCGAATGGCGACTCCACGATTCACTTTGTCAGCCCATTCGCCGTGCATGCCAAAGTCGGCTGGATTGACGCTGGAGATCTTTCCGAAATTCCCGAGGGTGGCATCGCCGAGCGCCGTATCAAGAACCGCTCTGTTCTCTTGAGCAAGCGCGGCGACCGGGTCAGTTGTTTCGACAATCAGTGCGCCCATTTAGGAATGCCGCTTGAAATGGCCGCAGTGAAAGACGGCACCATCACCTGCTCGTATCACGGCTTTCAGTACCTTCTCGAAACCGGTGAATGCCTGACCGCGCCCGAAGTGCAACTCAAGGCGCACGCGGTGCGTGTCTCTGGCACTCTCGTGCAAGTCAGACTGGAAGCGTAGTGTCATGGACCCCACCGCCACATTGCCCGTTCCTCTGCGCGTGCGCTTGAGCCCGGCCTTAAAGCGCGCCAAGTTACCCGGAACCGCCTCGGAACTATTGGACCCAGCGGGACCCGTGGCCTGCCTAGGCGGTTCCCTGGGTCTTGACGGGTTGGCGCAACCTGTGACGCCAAGTGCAACCTCCCTCTTTGGTCCACGCGGCGCTTGTCTGGTTGACCATGGCGATACCGGTGTCGCGCCGCTGTGGGTGTGTGACACCGGTCATCACCGCCTACTCGGCTGGAAAGCAGTACCAACGAGCGACGACACTCCGGCCGACTGGGTCATTGGACAGCCCGATTTCAAGCACGAGGGCCGCAATGCAAAAGGCCCGGCGGGCTCCGCCACACTGAATGTTCCTACGGGGATTACGGCTTGTGGGAAAGGCCTTGCAGTGGCCGACGCATGGAACCATCGTGTGCTGATTTGGTTCGATCTGCCCAGCGCCAACAACACTCCGGCCGATCTCGTATTGGGGCAGGGCGATTTTTTTGGAGTCGACGTCAATCGCGGGGCCGATAGTCCCAGCGCGCAGAGTCTTTTCTGGCCCTACGGCATTCATTGGGACCGCCAGCGCTTATGGGTTGCCGATAGCGGCAATCGGCGGGTGCTAATGTGGAACGGACTGCCAGAAAAAAATGGACAACCTGCCGACCTAGTGCTGGGTCAGCGCGACTTCGCCTGCCGCAATGAAAATGCCGGTGCTGAGCCGTCGGCTTTTAGCATGCGTTGGCCCCATGACCTGTGCCTGTGGCGCGGACGGCTGTCGCTAGCCGATGCGGGTAACAACCGCATTATGGTTTGGGACCAGACCCCTTTAAGAAATGGTGCACCTTGTGACCACATACTTGGTCAAAACAATGCCTTGTTGGTGGACAACAATCAGTCGCTGTACTGGCCTACCGCGGCCACACTCAACATGCCTTATGGCCTGGCTTCGGTGGGTGACTGGCTGTTGGTCGCCGACACGGCTAATTCGCGTCTGTTGGGCTGGCACAGCGACGATTGCGCCACGGGTGCTGCCGCTCGCGTGCTAACTGGCCAAATAGACTTTTCAGCCAAAGGCGACAATCGCTGGCAACTGCCGGTGCGCGACAGCCTGAGCTGGCCCTACGGGCTTCGCGCCTGTGGCAACCAAGTCGTGATCAGTGATTCAGGAAACAGCCGGGTGGTCGTTTGGGATTTGGCGCTGGAGCATGCGACATGAGCGCCCTTACAGTTGCGTTGGAAGTGTTGGCGAGCGAGGAGCGCGCAGAATACATTCGCATTGCAGGGTTAGTGCAGGGCGTTGGCTTTCGGCCAACCGTCTGGCGTCTGGCAATGCGCTACGGTATGCGTGGAACTGTTGCCAACGATGGTCTGGGGGTATCCATCCACGTGTGCGGACCCACCCACAGTCTCGAGTCCTTCGTGCAAGCCTTAACGCGGGAGGCACCGCCGCTGTCCAGAGTGGACCATGTTGAGCGTCAGACTGCGCCCCTCTTGCCGACCGCTTTTGATTTTCAAATAGTTGCCAGCCGGGCGACCCAGGTGACGACAGGCATCGTCGCGGATGCAGCAACATGTGCTGAATGTGCCCGTGAGATTTTCGATCCGTTTGACCGGCGGTACCGCTACCCGTTTACCAATTGCACGCATTGTGGTCCGCGCCTCTCGATCATCGAAGCTATTCCCTATGACCGCGCCAGCACGACGATGCGGCACTTCGAGATGTGCGCAGCGTGTCGCACCGAATACGAGAATCCGGCACAACGCCGTTTTCACGCGCAGCCGATTGCCTGTCACACCTGTGGCCCGCGCGCGTGGCTGGAACGAGCCGACGGCGCCGCGATAGCGCTCGACAGCCTCACGACGCTGGACGCAGTCGATGCAGTCTGCTCGCTATTGCAGCGTGGCGAAATTGTCGCCATTAAGGGCTTAGGTGGATTCCAGTTGGCCTGTGACGCCACCAACGAGGCCGCCGTCGCCCGCCTGCGAGAGCGCAAACACCGCGTACGCAAACCCTTTGCGCTGATGGCGCGCGACCTGGATGTCGTTGAACAATACTGCGCGCTCAGCGAGGCCGAACGCACATTGTTGCTGTGCGCGGCTGCACCCATCGTATTGCTGGCAATGCGGTCAGGCCAAGCCGCGGGTGCTCCTGTTGTGGCAAGCGATGCGACCGGTCTTGCGCCCTGTGTTGCACCCAGTGTTGCTCCGGGCCTCAACACGCTTGGCTTTATGCTTCCCAACACGCCGCTGCACCACTTGTTGTTACGCCGTATGGCGCGGCCCATCGTGATGACCAGCGGCAATGTGTCCGATGAGCCGCAAGCGATTGACAACGTCGAGGCGACGCTGAGTCTCGGCACCATCGCAAATTGGTTCCTGATGCATAACCGTGATGTTGCGCGGCGCGTGGATGATTCGGTGATGCGAGTTGCGGCCAATGGGCCGTGCGTGTTGCGTCGAGCACGCGGGCTTGCGCCGGCCACGATCTGCCTGCCGCCGGGCTTTGACGCTGCGCCCCCAGTGCTTGCTCTTGGTGCCGAGTTGAAGAACAGTTTTTGTCTGGTACAGCAAGGCCGGGCCATTGTTTCGCATCACATGGGGGATCTTGAAAACGCGCCAACCTTCGCGGACTTCCGCCGTGCCATCGACGACTACCTCAGACTGTTCGCACACTCGCCTCAAATTATTGCCGTTGACGCGCACCCAGACTACCTGTCCGGGAAGCTAGGGCGTGAGCTGGTTGAAGCTTCGGATCGAATCGCAGAGGGCAACTCGCTAAACTCGCTCGCACTGGAGGTTGTGCAACACCACCATGCTCACATCGCCGCCTGCCTGGCCGAGAACGGGGTTAAGTTGGACACCGCTCAAGTGATAGGCGTCGCGCTGGACGGATTGGGTTTCGGCGCGGACGGCACCCTATGGGGGGGCGAGTTTTTCCACGCCGATTATGTTAATTGCAAACGCCTTGCCACCTTCAAGCCGGTGGCCATGTTGGGCGGAGAAAAGGCGGCGTTGGAGCCTTGGCGCAATACCTATGCTCATTTGATGGCCGAGATGGGCTGGCCACGCTTCGCGATGAATTACCAAGAGCTGGGCCTGTTCCGTCAACTTCAAGCCAAACCGCGCGCCTTGCTCGACAGCATGTTGCTGAGCCAGGTCAACAGTCCGCTGGCCAGTTCCTGCGGGCGGCTTTTTGACGCGGTAGCGGCAGCTACCGGCGTGTGCTTCGAACGGGTGATGTATGAAGGACAAGCTGCGACCGAGTTTGAAGCTTTGGTAGACCTCCCTACCTTGCTCGATGAAGACGATGAGCTCGCATACCCGTTCAGCATCCCGCGCCTGAAAGAGTCCAATCTGCCCTACATCGAGCCGCTTGGCATGTGGCAGGCCCTGCTGGGCGACCTAATTCTGGGGACCCCCGTGGGGGTCATCTCGGCGCGTTTTCACAAGGGTCTGGCGCTTGCGATGTTTCGTATGGTGGATAAACTTTCTCGCCATGAAAGCCCCGATGAGCCTCTTAAAACGGTGGCGCTGTCGGGTGGCGTGTTCCAGAACCGAGTGCTGCTCGAACAAGTTGTGCGGCGGCTTGAAAGCGATGACTTCAAGGTGCTTATTCCTGGTCAAGCGCCAGCCAATGACGGCGGCCTGTCGTTAGGCCAGGCCGCCGTGGCCAGTGCCCGTGCAATAAAATCGATGCAGCATTCGTACCATCTGAAACTTTAACTGAGGAGCACATGATGTGTTTGGGCATTCCAGGGCAAATTGTCGAGATCAGCGACCCGACACGAAAGCTGGCCGTAGTCAATGTCGGCGGTGTCCGGCGCACCGTTAACATCGCCTGCATCGTGAACGAGGAGCACTCGGCGCAGTCCTGTTTGGGCGAATGGGTGTTGG
>JANLRI010000069.1:0-4453 GCA_031361565.1 Betaproteobacteria bacterium
ATTGTGAGTGCGGGTTCCCTCAAAACTCGTCTGAACGCACCGTCCAAGTGGCTCACTTGGCTCAAGCCTGGCGCCAAGTTTATGGTGCATATCGATGAAACCGGGAAGTCGTATCCTGCTTCGGTCACGGCAGTCAATGGACGAGTCGATGCGGTCAGCCAATCGATTGAAATTGAAGGCCAGGTCAATGGCACGTATTCCGAACTCTTGGCCGGCATGAGCGGCTCGGCCAAATTCTCGCAGGCGCAGTGAACGCCCCGCAAGACCCCAGTCGTCTAGCGCACTATCTTTCGGTTTACGCGCATCTGCAGGAGCGCACACGCGCGGCGCAAACACTGCGCGACCTTTGGTTCACCATTGCCAATGAAACCTACCAGCTTTTCCCCTATCGTCAGGGTTTTGTATGGCAGCTTGACGGCGCCAAGGCGCGCTTGCGTGCGGTATCGGGGCTAGCCCAACTGGGCGACGAATCTCCGCTGACACTCTGGCTTAAAAAGCTTGGACGGCTACTTGCCGAGAAGCTCGATAACGATCCTGATTTCCTCAACATCGACGACGTTCCGGCCGACATGAAAGAAGGTTGGAAGGAGTGGATGCCTGATCTGATCTACGCCATGCCGATCAAAACCCTTGACGGCCGAAAGCTGGGCGTGGCCGCCTACGCTCTTGAAGAAGCTCCGCCAGATGTTGCACAAGAAATCGCCTTGCGCGGTTTTTCGGCCTATGCCTTTGCCTGGGCAGCACTGGTGCCTAAACGTAAGGCCATGGTTCGCAAGGCTTCACGCTTTGTGATGTGGATTTTGGTGGCGCTCGCCTTGGCGGCATTGTTTATTCCGGTGCGTTTATCGGTGCTCGCGCCGGCCGAAGTGATTGCCCTCGATGCGCTGGCGATTTCCGCGCCGATTGATGGCGTGATTAAAAGTTTCGCGGTTCAGCCCAATCAAGAAGTCAAACAAAACGAACTGCTGTTCACTTTGGACGAGACTACGTTAAAGAATCGCAAGGAGGTGGCCTTAAAGCAACTTCAAGTCGCGAGATCGGATGCCTTGGCTGCCGAGCAAAAGGCTTTCAGTAGCGATCAAAGTCGCTCGGAATTGGCAGCCTTAAATGGTAAGGTTGCCGAGAAGTTGGCTGAGGTTGCTTCTGTAGAAGACCTCCTGAAACGGGTTGAGGTTCGCTCGCCTGGCCAAGGCGTTATTGTCTTTGGCGATATTAATGATTGGCAAGGCAAGCCGGTGGTGACTGGCGAACGCATTGCCTTGTTGGCAGATCCAAAAGATGCCGGCGTCCTGATCTGGCTGCCCGTGTCCGATGCTCTGAATATCGAGGCCGGTGCCGCCATCAAGCTCTACTTGCAGGTTGCGCCCTTAAAACCTTTGGAGGCGACACTGACTCAGACCAGCTATCAGGCTGTGCAATCGCCCGACGGGATCAGCGCTTATCGGCTGCGTGGCAAACTCGATTTGAAAAAAGATGAAGAGCGCGCTTTGGCGCGAGTCGGTCTGCGCGGTACCGCTAAAATCTACTCTGAGAAAGCGCCCCTGGGCTATTATTTATTTCGTCGCCCACTCGCCTCTTTACGCGAACTCACCGGGCTCTAAGCTCGCACAAAAGAACGTCTAAGCGCTAAGAACATGATTGCCCTTAGAGAAGATCTCCGACTCTTTCCCGCCGCCAGCAATAAAGACGGATCGCCGTCTTGGATGGTGCAGGATCCTGTCACCAATCGATTCTTTCAAATCGGTTGGCTGGAATTTGAAGTCTTGTCGCGTTGGCCGATGCAAGACCCCGAGCGGATCGCTCAAGCCATTGAAAACGAAACCCCGCTCGCCGCGGAAGCGGACGATGTCCTGAAGGTCATTGGTTTCTTCCAGCAACATCAATTGATGAGGGCGGCGGATCCGCAAGGGGTCGCAACGCTCAGTCGTATTGCCGATAGTCATCAGCTCTCCAAATGGAAATGGTTGCTGCATAACTATTTGTTTTTCAGGGTACCGCTTGTCCACCCGCAAAAATTGCTGAATGTGCTGACCCCCTTGATCGGTTTCATCTACCGGCGCTGGTTCGTTATGCTGGCTGTACTCGCCACCCTCCTGGGCCTCACCTTGGTCGCTCGGCAATGGGATGTTTTTCTCCATACTTTTGAAGATTTTATGTCTCCGGCCGGTTTAGCCGGCTATCTGGCGGCGCTCGTTTTTGCGAAGACACTGCATGAAATGGGGCACGCTGTCACGGCCACCCGCTACGGCGTGAGAGTGGCCCATATGGGGGTCGCCTTTCTCGTCATGTGGCCGATGTTGTATACCGATACTGGCGAGTCTTGGAAGCTCTCAGATCGCCGGGCCCGCTTTCATATCGCGGCGGCCGGTGTCTTGTCCGAGTTTATGCTGGCCGGCTTCGCCACGCTCGCTTGGAGTTTGACCGAAGACGGCTCCGTACGTAGCGCCTTATTCTTTTTGGCGACCACAAGTTGGATCATTACCATCGGAATCAACGCCAGTCCCTTTATGCGTTTTGACGGCTATTTTCTGGCCTCTGATGCGCTCGACATTCCCAACTTGCATGCGCGCAGCTTTGCCATGGCGCGTGCCTGGATGCGGCGCTGGTTACTCGGCTGGAAAGAAGCCGATCCGGAGTTATTTGAGCCACGCATGCGCCGCTTATTAATAGCCTTTGCGCTTATTACATGGCTTTACCGCTTGGTGGTGTTCACGGGTATTGCCATCGCCGTTTATGTGTTCTTCTTCAAGGCCTTGGGGATTTTCCTGTTCGTTGTTGAAGTGCTTTGGTTTATCGCAAGACCAGTATGGGGTGAACTCAAGATTTGGATTCAAAGGCGGCAGGAGACCGGCATGATTAGGAAATTATTAATGCTCACTGTGCTGCTGGCCGGTGTCGTGTTGTTAGCCCTGCCGTGGAGGCTCAAGGTGCACGGCGAAGCCTGGCTCCATGCCGAGAATCAGCAAGTGATCTACAGCCCTTTCCCGGCACGGGTGTTGGAGGTTCGGCCCGATGGTTTCGTAAAGAAGGGCGATACCTTGGTCGTGCTGGATTCTCCCGATACACGCACCAAGGCGAATCAATCCCGTCTTGCTGCCGATTCCTTGGGCTTGCAGATGGATCAATCAGTCGGGCGGGTCGATGGTGCCGAAAAACGGAATATTTTCGCTGAGCAAAGAGCCGAGCAACTTGCCGAGCTCGAAGCGCAGAAGGATGAACTGAAACGCTTGAAGTTGGTGGCGGGTTTTGATGGCAAAGTGGTTGATCGTGATCGCCAAATTCAATCAGAGACCTGGGTCAATGCCAACCAAGCCATTGCCATTCTGATCGATCCGAAACAGTGGATTATCGATGCCTTGGTTGAGCAACGTGATCTTGAGAACATCAAGGTTGGAGCGCAAGCCAAATTTTTCTGGCGCAACACCTTGGACGAGCCTCTCGGTGCAACGGTCGTAGCGATAGACTCTACCCGCGCACAAGCCCTTCCGGATCCGATGTTAGCCACCGACCGGGGCGGGCGGGTGCCGGTTCTAAAAGCCGCTGCGAATGGCGCCTTGGTGCCGCGAGATGCCTTGTACCGGGTTCGATTGAAGCTCGATCAGCCCATCAACCGCAGCAGTACGGCGCTGGGCTCGGTCGCGATTGCCGGAGCTGAGAGAAGTTTGCTCATGCAATGGAGCACGGCGTTGGCCGCCGTTTTCGTGCGCGAAAGTGGCTTCTAGAGCGTAGCTTGCGTGACTCTAAGCAGTGATTTTATTTTTTGCGAAGATCGCGCTGCCAATCAGGTGTCGCGTTGGCCGCGAGTCCGCTTTCTTTTAATTGATTCAGTGCCTTCAGACCCGCTAAACCTGGGGGCGTAAGCACGGTCCAAACTAAGCCCGACTCATCCATTGAGGTGCCGAGCTGAAGCCCGCGCAGTTCAAGTGCAGCCTTTAATTCGGCCGGGGTTTTAGCGGTCGATAATTTAATCACTCCCCGCCCGACATAATGTAAATTTGTTCCAGAACCCTCTAGCCGAAACGTAGCCTGAGAACCTTCGCCCTGGATGTCGACGGAGGCGCGTTGACCCTCTTGATAGACGTAGTATTTCTGGGCGGGTACGGACGCTTCTTTGGCTTGAACGCCATTCGATTTCACTGATAACTGTTGCTCTGGGGTTAATTTTTCCCAATCAACGCGCTGTTTGTCCGGCCCGGCCTGAACGGTGCCTGTGAGCGCGGCCGAGGCAACTAGGCCGAGAGTCGCTGTCCATCGCCAAACGGCATAGCGCGTGAGCAAGGCGCTTTTTATTGGAGTCAAAAAGTTAGCGGCCATGAATCTTCATCCCCCAAGATTTCCAGGTTCCCGCGCCTTGCGCTAATTTGTCGCTGACCTTCAAAGTCCAAACCCCGGACGCGCTTTCATTTAAATGCCGAACACTGCCAAACTTCCAGTCGGTGTAGTCGCCGCAGTC
>JANLRI010000116.1:0-1750 GCA_031361565.1 Betaproteobacteria bacterium
TGATCGCCTCATCTTACGAGAGGATGCACTCGATGCAATCCAAAATCACCGCTGGCCCGGCAACGTCCGAGAACTCGAGAATTGCGTAAAACGAGCCGTCATCATGGCCGATGGAGCTTCCATTACTGCCGATGATCTAGGTTTGACCGTCGGGGTGAGCGAGCCTATTTTTAACTTGCGGCAGGTGCGTGAAGACGCTGAGAAAAGCGCCGTGCTTAAAGTCATGGCCTACTGCGATAGCAACATCGCTAAGGCATCTGAGCTTTTGGGTATTAGCCGCCCAACGCTTTACGACTTACTCAATCGCTTCGGGTTGCGTTAGTGTGGCGACCCTCATTAACAATCTGCTAAATTCATCATTCGGCCAAAGCGCCAAGTCATGTAGGGTAACTGAAATGAGATTTCGTAAAAAACCGTCGATTCTTGCCGTCATTGTGGCCATAAGCCTGGGTATGAGTGGCTGTGGGAAGTTTGGCGGAGCGGACGATCAGCTCGCAAAAGCCAATCAGGCCTTACAAGCTAAAGATTTAAAGGCAGCAGAGCTTTTTCTCAAGACTGCCATTCAGAAACAAGATTCAGCTCAAGCTCGGATGTTGCTTGGAGGCATTTATCGTGACACGACTGATTTCAAGGCTGCCGAATCGGAGTACCGACGCGCCATTGAGCTTGGCGCCGATCGAAATCAGGTGGTGCCGGACCTTTTGGACACGCTCTTCAACATGGGCGAGTTCCAAAAGGTCATCGACGACTCTAAGAATCTGACGGTCGATCAAGCTGAACCCAAAGCAAAAGTAAGCACCGCGATCGGCCGCGCCTACTTGAGTCTTGGCAAGTCAGACCTGGCCAAGAAAGCCTTTGAAGAAGCGCTAGCCATTCAACCCAACCATCTTCCGGCCCAAGCGGGCATGGCCTCACTGATGGCCTCCTGGGGCGACAAAGCGGGAGCGCGCAAAGCGGCGGAAGGAATACTTGCCAAGGATCCTAACTCGCAGGACGCAGCAATGCTGAAAGCTGATTTAATTCTACTGGAAGGAAAGCTGGTTGAGGCGCGCGATCTGTTCTCTGGCATTGTCACTCGTAACCCTTCAAGCATCCTGGCCCGCGCTAAAATTACGGCGATCGAGATCGATCTCAAAAACTTTGATTCTGCGCGCGCGCAGTGGAAAGAGCTTGCAAAGCTCAATGGTGCGAGCCCTGGAACCGCCTATCTGCGCTCACTCCTAGAGTTTAGAGATGGCAAGCTCGATGCCGCCCGCGAAACCGTGCAATTTGCAATCAAAGTTTCCCCAGATTACGTGCCTACACTGATTCTGGCTGCAAATATTTATCTAGCACTGAACTCTTACGAACAAGCTGAGAAGCATGCTCGCATGGCTCTCGAGAGAGCCCCTGGTACGATTCAAGCACAACGCCTACTGGCGGCAACCTATTTAAAAATGAACTCGCCCGAAAGAGCGATGCAAATCGTTCAGCCAATGATCGACAAGAACACCGTGGATTCGGCAATTTTGGCCATCGCTGGCGAAGCCTCCCTAAAGCTCAATGACCCTGTGAAAGCGGCCAGCTACTTTGAAAAAGCGAGTAAGCTCGATCCTAACGATCCGAGCAAACGGACTGGCCTTGCCTTAGCCAAGATGGCCTCGGGTGATCAAACCAGCGCCTTTAGCGAGCTTGAGCAAGCCGTCGAAATCGATAGCAATAGTTACCAAGCCGACATCGCTCTCATTATGGGGCGAGTGAAGGAAAAGCA
>JANLRI010000127.1:0-3269 GCA_031361565.1 Betaproteobacteria bacterium
CCTCAGCGTCTTCCAATTCCCACGGCGTCGGTTCCAGCACCGTTCAGATAACAGACATCACCGATGCTGAGCTTGCCAAGCGGCGTGCCAAATTCAAGCCGAGCTATCCAAAGAGTCAAACACCTTGGCAAGAGCTGCAGCGTAAGCATATTGGCCAGCTCGATTCGGGGGCTTGCTTAGATTTTGCGGTGAACTATCAACGGATTGCACAAACTATGGGGATTCCCCGTGATAATCATTAAAACAATTATTGTCTAACAATTTCGAGCAGAAGTTTTGAAATGTTTTGGCGCAGCAAGGGAGAGGCTGCATCATGTTAATCGATGAACAAGATTTGGATCGGATTGGGCAGCTTGGCTTTCAGAGGTGGTATGAACGCCAGCTGCGAGAGTCGCACGTTTGGCTGGTCGCGGCATTCGTGTGCCTGATCCTGCTGACCATTGGTTTCGAACTGTTTTCTGCGCGGGAGCGCATCGTCACCGTCCTCGTGACCATCGTGATGATTGTTAGTGGTGTCTCAATCGCCTGTTTGGCCTTCAAGAAATATTCACGCTCAATCAAACTCGCGCGTTCAATTGGTGAAATTGTCAGATGCCCACCCTGCGGCTATCCAAGTTTTAGCGTTGTTCGCCGAGAAATTCCGGGCGTTAATAACATGCCGACGCGCATCGCACATGATCTCAACCGAGACGGGCTGTTAGTGAGCTGTAGACGCTGCCATCACAAATGGCGCTGGGGCTACCAGAGTGAGTTTAGGGTGGTAGAGGACGTGCGTTTGCCTAGGGGCACGATTGAAGCTTAGCCTACCCAAGAGGGGTTTTTTAGAGGCTGCCGGTGCCAGTGCCGCCTTGGCATTTTCTCCATTCAAGGCGCGCGCCGCCGAGTGGCCGAGCAAAACGATTCGTTTCGTGGTGCCGTTTGCGCCTGGGGGTACCTCAGAAATTGTGGCGCGCTCTGTGGCCGCTGAAATGAGCAAGCAACTAAGTCAAAACGTTTATGTTGAGAATAAAGCCGGTGGTGCCGGAGTGGTGGCAATGGGCGAGGTAGCGAAAGCCGCACCTGACGGACACACGATCATTCTTGGACATGTCGGCACGCTCGCCGTGAACCCGTACATGTTGAGTAAGCATACCTACGATGTGAACAAAGACTTTGTGCCCGTGACCTTGCTGGCCAAGGTGCCGAATGTATTTGTAATTCACCCAGATGTACCCGCGAAAGACTTTAAAGAGTTTGTAAAATATGTGAAGGCCCATCCTGGGCAGCTCAATTACGGCTCGGCAGGTAATGCCAGTGCAGGCCATTTGGCGATGGAGTATCTAAAGTTAGTCACTGGAATGTTCATCACCCATATTCCTTATCGCGGCACCGGTCCACAATTGACGGACTTATTGGGCGGGCGAACCCAGGCTGCTTCGGCCGGTATGCCCGCTCTTGCGCCGCACATTCGCTCTGGTAAATTGCGGGCCATCGCGGTGGGCACGAGCAAGCGTATTCCCGCCATGCCGGAGGTGCCGACGGTGGCCGAAATGGGGTTTAAGAATTTCGAAACTTCTCAGTGGTACGGGGTGTTGGCCCCGGCCGGAACGCCGCCGGAAATTGTGAAGCGTTTACAAGAAGAGTGTCTGAAGGCGCTCAAATCGTCGGCCGTCACCGAGCGTTTTGCGAATGACAACGCTATTGGCGGGGGCGGGCCACCGAGCGAATTTGCCGCCTTTATTGCGGCCGAGCAGAAGATTTGGAGCGATATCGTGAAGCGGGCTCAAATTAAGGCGGACTAACCAAAGCTTAAGAATTCACCCGCCCTTTGGCCGTCGTTACTTTTTGGCCGTCGTAACTTACTTGAGAAGGCCTGCGCTCCTGGCCGCCGCTTCAATACCTTTGTAGTTTTCCGCCTTGGTGACGACAAAGCGTGTGGCGCGCTGTAACTCTAAGATGTCTTTGCCTTCCGCGGTATTTTTGTTGAGGTCCAGGAATGCCTTAGTCAGCTTTTCTTTTAGCGCAGCGGGCATATCGGCATGGACAGTCCAGTTATAGTCAAAGTAGGTGGGCGTGGTGTAGAACGCGCGCACTTTGCTGGCGTCGACTTTCTTGTCGGCAACAAACTTTTCCCAAACCGAGATATTCAATGCACCGGCGTCGACTTTGCCGGAAGCAACCGCGGCAATGGTGGCGTCATGCGCGCCCGAATAAGCGACCCGCTTAAAGTCGGCATCTGGATCGAGCTTGGCTTCGAGCAAAAAGCTGCGTGGCATTAAGTGGCCAGAAGTACTGGACTGAGAGCCAAAGCTTACCGTCTTACCTTTGAGATCCGCCAAGGACTTGATACTGGGATCGGTGGTGATAAATACAGAACGGAATTTCTCGTCTTCTTCACGTTGCACCAGGGGCACAGCCTTGCCGCCTGAGCGAACATTGGCCTGCACAAAAGTAAAGCCGCCAAACCAAGCCATGTCCACGGTTTTGTTCGCAAGAGCTTCAACCGATGCGGCATAGTCCGTGACCGGGGTGTACTCGACCTTCATGCCTAGCTTGGCTTCCAAGTATTTCACCAGCGGCCCTGCTTTACGGGCAAGTTCCGTGGGAGATTCGTCGGGGATCGCGGTAATACGGAAAACTTGTTGGGCCTGGCTAGTCGCGCTGACAACTAGTGCAGCACATAATGCGACTGACTTGAGAAATTTCGTGGTTAAAAAATGCATTCAAATGTCCTAGATATTTTTGATTGATGACCTACATTTTCGTCGTATGCGGTCATTTGGCATTACAGGGCGAATTTACCGATCACGTTAGGGCCTGACCTGGTGTGACCAAGTGTGACCAGGCCAATCTCCCTGAGCGACGAGTGCCAAAGTCAGCGCCGAGAATGGTTGGGGCGCGTCAAGAAAGCGAGAATAAACTATCGCGAGGCGCCGCCATGATTGCATAGTCGCGCTGGTTCGCGCTGGCAAATGACTTTTCAATCAAGTCAACCTGACTTAAGGCCTCGGGGAAGAGTTCAACTTTTGTGCTGCGCCCAGTGTCGAGGTTGTGGATGGTAACCAAACCCAAAGAATGGTTGCGCTCCCCGGCGACCTCTTCAAGTTGCAAACCATGTGCGCTGAAGGCTTGCCTTAGCCCTTGGCGTAGACCGTCGCAAGAGGGGCCCGCTGAATCAAGAAAGTGTACCGAATAACCTTCATCGGCATTGCCCAGTTGGCTTTGTACCTCGATAGCAATTCGGGCGCCGAGAGTGATCAGGAGATCTGGGGCGGCACTCGTGCTGGCCG
>JANLRI010000128.1:0-5267 GCA_031361565.1 Betaproteobacteria bacterium
CTAGGATGACTTGGGAATACTCCCAGTATCCTATGCTCTGCATGATTAATTGCTGCAACTGCAAAAAAAACGAAATCGAGCCTCAATGACATCCCGTAGAAACGTCCTGAAAAGCTTGCTGGTCACAGGTGGCGGCATCCCTCTCGCGGCAAACATAACTGCGGCGCACGCTCAAAGCGCCGCTTTTCCAAACCGGAGTGTCCGAATCATCGTGCCTTTCCCTCCGGGTGGCCCGGTGGATACCACCGCCCGCGCACTGGCCGTGAAACTCAGCCAGCTCTGGGGCCAAGCCGTGGTCGTTGAAAACAAGAGCGGAGGCAATAGCGTCATCGGTGCCGAGGCTGCCTCCAAGGCCGCGGCAGATGGCTATACGCTATTTATGGGTGCCATTCACCAATCCGTACTGCCCAGCCTCGGCCTCAAACTTCCCTACGATATTGAGAAAGACTTTCAGCCGATCATGTTTGGTGCTGCATTCCCGATCATTCTGGTAGTCAACCCTGCGGTGCCTGCAAAAAATCTCGGCGAGTTAATAAAACTCGTCAAAGCGAATCCGGGTAAGTATGCCTATAGCTCAGCGGGCAATGGCGGCGGCACGCATTTGTCAGGCGAACTCTTCAAGAGCCAGGCCGATGTGTACATGCTCCACATCCCCTATCGTGGCTCGGCACCCGCTATGGCGGACTTACTGGGTGGGCAAGTACAAATGATGTTTGCAGATGGTCCGACCGCGATTCCACAGGTGAAGTCTGGCCGGGTGCGGCCCATTGCCGTCGGCAGCCCCGAGCGCAGCCCTTTGTTGCCCGAGGTGCCGACCATGAGCGAGGCCGGACTCAAAGCTTATGAAGCGTATTCCTGGGCCGGTCTCTGGATACCGGTAGGAGCGCCTAAAGAGATCGTCGACAAAATCAGTAATGATTCTCAAAAAGCCTTCTCTGACCCCGCTGTAAAAGAGCGCTTACTCGGCCAAGGAGCGGAAGTTCGACCCGGCTCTCCCGAGCAATTCGGCAGCTTCGTCAAGGGTGAAATCAAGAAATGGTCGGCGGTGATCAAACGCGCCAATATCAAGCCGGACTGAGTAAGAAAATGATTGACGCGATTAAGGTTCTGATCGATCAGAACCAGTTCCTCTCGGGTGGTTTGGTGCTTGGTGCCATGGGTGTGGTGGCCCTTTGGCTCAAAGACGTGCCGGTCAAGCTGTGGTCTTGGGCTCACCATTACATGGTGGTGACGCTTAGCTTTGATAATCGCGACGAGCTGATCTTCACGACCCTGGTCGAGTACATGCATGAGCAAACTGCCCTGCACCGCATCAATAATTTCACAGTACGGTCAGTGCGTCAGGGGCCGGACTATCAGGGCTTGCTGGAGGAGTTACAGCAAGGTGGACGGCCCCAGGCATTCCTTTCTCCAGGTGAGGGCTTCCATCTTTTTATGATGGACGGCCGTTTAATGTGGATGACGCGCGAAGTCACCGCGGCCAACACAGTGCTCGAAAAAATCAAACTCTCAACCTTCGGGCGCTCGCGCAAGTTTCTGGAAGGGCTGATTGAAAAAGCATTGCAAGCGCGTATGTCGCGCGAGCTGAATAAGATTGCGATCTACATTCCCAGCCCCTACAACTCGGAGTGGATGCGTGCTCGTCTTGGCAACAACCGCAAGCTCGCCTCGATCATTCTCAAAAAGGGTCAGATCGAAAGCATTCTTGGGGACTTGCAGAAATTCTTCGTTTCTAAGGCGCGCTACGAGGAGCTTGGCATTCCCTGGCGTCGAGGCTATTTGCTGTTTGGGCCACCAGGTACGGGTAAGACGTCCTTGGTCACTGCGCTCGCTTCCGAGCTCAAGCTCAATGTCTGTACCTTCAGCCTAGCCTCCCCCAATATTACCGATGAGCGCATTGGTAACTTGCTGGCGTCGGTGCCGCCCCGCTCGGTGATTTTGATTGAAGACATCGACTCGTTTTTCCGCCAAAGAGAAAAAGCGGATCAGGGGGTGAAACTCTCCTATTCGGGCTTCCTGAACGCGCTAGATGGGGTGGCTTCTCACGAGGGCTCGGTCATCTTTTTAACGACGAATAAACCAGAGCTGTTGGACGAGGCCGCAATACGTTCCGGTCGCGTTGATTTCAAAATGGAATTGAGTCTCTGTGACGAAGATCAGGTGCGTCGTATGTACCTGAAGTTTCACGCAGATGCCGCGAAGGCTGAAGCTTTTGTGGCGCAGTTGAAAGACGGTGAATACTCACCGGCCAAACTTCAGGAACTACTCTTGAAAGGTGAAGGGCCTTAACAAAGCACCGATTAAGTATCGTGAACCGAGACTTAACCGGTGCGCCCTAAATTTTTAGCGGGAGCGACGTGAACTTCCAGCGCCACCTTGGCGTGGCGCTGCATTGACAATGGGCGCGGACCGAAAGCCAGGTGCAGTAAAAGAGCCGCCAGAGTGGGCGCCACCTGCCTGATGGCCTCCACCGTTATGAAAGCTCTGGACTGGCGCGGAAGGAATGGCCTGAACTCGCGGATTGTAGATTTGCGGTGGCGCTGCGCCGTAGCCCTGGCGGGTCTGCAAAACCTGTGTAACACCTTGTGAAGGTGCGATCACACGCGGTGGCGCAATAAACGGCGCCGGATTAACAAGCACAGGGCGGGGTGCGCCGTAAGCATAGTGCGGTGCGAGCGACGGTACCGACCTCACAATGACGGGAGGCGCAACGATGATCGGCGCCGCGTAATACACCGAAGGGGGATAGTAGGGCTGGGGTGAACCGTAATAGGCGCCGCTGTCATAGCCGGATGGACCATAGCCGGATGGACCATAAGCAGGCGAGCCACCATAAACGGGGCCACCAGAATAGGCCGGAGCCGAAGGATAGCTCGGCGTCACCGCATAGCCGCCACCTTGCGAGGCCATCGGGTAGCCTTGACCAGCATCTGGCGCGACGAAGGCGCAGCCGCCAACGGACAGGCCGAGCGCCGCTACTAGCGTGCCCAGCAATTTTCCGAATCCTGTAACCTTAAACCGCGTAGCCATGGTCGTTCGTCCTTCTCCACCTGATATTTTAGAATAACGTTTGAGAGGGCAAAAGGTTGTAACAAAGGGTAAGTGCCGGGCTAGTAGTTTTACTTACCGCGCCGCGAGTGGTCGCTTCGCTTGAAACCGGCCGCTAACTGCTTCCTACGGCAACAGAGCAAAGTTTGGTTGAAGACTTTGCATGATGACGCGATTTTTGTACATCTCCGCATCGTCGGCCAGAATCCATCCGTCTTGCGCGAGGGCATCAATGGCCGCCCTCGCTTTTAAGACGTAGCCCGCCTTATTGGTGTAAAGCTCCTGAACACTTTGGCGAGGATCGCCAGGCTTCTTGGTGGCTGGCGTTAAGGCAAAGGCAAGCTGGGAACTGCCCAAGCTGTTTTGATCGCCAGCCACAAAGCCGGCCTTCCGAAGGCTATAGCCCTTGAATGTCGCCAGCGGAACGGCAAAATCAGGCATTTTCACGCCCCCTTTGTCATTGCCCTGATTATCCGTGGTGGGCAGATGCACCACATAGGATTTTGTCGACGGAAGGGTAGGGATCACGCTCTCATCATTCAAAGTCAAGGTGTTGTAGACGCCATTGAACCCTAAGCCGAGGGCCGAGAGATCGGGTGAACTGAGGCTTGACGGCACTGACGTTGGCACGGCCATCGTGCCCGCCGCCAAGCTTGGAAAATTGCTGGCCAGCGGCGTTGCGAAGGTTCCCTTTATCCAACCCTCTAAATTCAAAAGCAGGGCGCGATAAAGGGCAGTGCTTGCGTTCAATGCGCCCGGCGACAGCGAGGCCGCCGTGCTGGCCACGGGGCGATCCACCGAATAGTCCGCCTGGCTGCTGGCGTTGTTGGCAAGTTGTTGCGGACCATGCGACGTGCCCGGTGCGTAGAACATCCGTACGTTACTGGGAATGGCGACGTCCTTACCTGCGCCATCCGTAACGGTCAGCGAAGCCCGGGCGCCGGTGAATTCAATCGGACTGTCATATTGAAACACTTTCGGGCAAGTATTCAGCTCCGTGCACTTCTTCAGTAGGCCGTCAGTCTTGCCTGAAACCGGATCGGTCAAGATGGCATAGCCGAACGGGAATTGATCGCCGGGAGTGAAATGGGTTTCATGTTGGCGCGAATAATCACCTGGCTTGGCCCATCGGTAGTTCGTGTAGGTTTTGCGCGATCCTCCAACCAGAGGCAACATACCGTCGAACACGCGTCGCTTCAGTTTGTCAGTATTGAAGCCCTGCCAAAGGAAGTCGCGCAGGTAGCGACCCGACTGCGAAATGCCTGTGGCTATGGTGGTCTTGATGCGACCGGCTACAGGGTTGGCATTGCCCGTGGCATCTACGGCATCGTTACGCAGGAACGAGATCAAGTCGCGAACCCCAAGAAAACCCAGACCGAAAGGTTTGGGATCAACCGCCGTGTAATTGAAGTGATAAATCGAACCATTATCACTGGCCGCATCAAGCGCAGCGGCGTAGTTTGAGTTGGCGCGCACACCCACCCGATTAATGGAGACAAAACCGTATCCTGCCGTGCTGGTATTACCCCCCTCAGCACTGCCGGTTCCCGCTTGATAGGTCCACAACGATTTGTCGACGGTGATGGGCGCGTCGAGCGCTGTTTTGCGGATCGTAAGGGTCGCATTGGCTGCGGCGCCAGCAGCCATGGCGTAATAGGTTCCTAACAAGTTGGAGGTCGCGTTGTCGGCGATGAACTCATCTTGCACCGTACCCGTAATCTTGGCGTTGCCGTTGCCGACATCAAGCGCAACCGGCAGCGACATGCCGGGTGCGAACCACTTTGTCGTCGCCGTAATCTCTGCGCTCGCGGCGGTCAACGATTGCGGGCGATCTCCCTGCCAGCCGGACCACACCACGGTGGTGCCCTGGTTTAGAAGAAAGCCATTGCCTGCCCCCGTGCCCGTGGTCACTCCACCCGTCGCCGCGCCCGTGATGGCCGCTTTCACATTGGTGAAGAGGTCTTGCCCATCGCTATCTTGCAAAGCAGCAAAGGAAGGTGTGTTGGTGCGGTTGTTCACTTCATAAAGTAAGGTGCCGTTCGCCTTGGCGCCATCGGTGGGGGTAATGATCACCACGTCAAATTTATAGGCGACCATGCCGCTGGAATCCGCTGCGTTTTTTAGATCAACAATGGTCGCCGCACAAGCATCTTTTGCCGAGACTTTCGCAGTGGCTTCCGAAAGATAATACGTATAGGTTCCGACTTTTCCGAAGGCCG
>JANLRI010000158.1:0-9179 GCA_031361565.1 Betaproteobacteria bacterium
ACTTCTTCAAAAAGTTTAATTCCCTGGAGATTGTTTGGCGCTTCACCGAGGGCGCGAATGGCCAAATCGAAAGGGCCGTTATCAAGATCTGCAAGCTCGACCGAGGCGTCGATGCTGACTTCAATTTGTGGATGCAGCTTACTGAAGGCGGCAAGTCGCGGCACCATCCACCGTGCGGCAAGCGAAGGAACGGTGGTGAGCCGAACTACTTTTTCTTCCGGGCGAATGGCTTGCGCGGCCTGGCTCAATTGCCTCAAGGCTTTTTGACTCGCGATAAAAAACTGTTGACCCGCATCGGTGAGTGTGACGCCACGAACCTTGCGCTCAAACAACTTCAACCCGAACCACTCTTCGAGCTGCTTCACCTGTTGACTGATCGCCCCGGGAGTGATGTGCATGCTTTGCGCCGCTTCCTTGAAGCTGAGATGTTCGGCCGCCGCACAAAAGGCCCGAACGGCGGTGAGAGGGATATGGGGCATAGCCATGTCAATATTTTAGATCAGTTTGATCGCAAATGAAATTAGTATATAGGTAAGAAAAACTTATCCATAGACCGCGAATTTATCGTTTGTCAGACGAACCCGGGATGGACACAATAGTCTCCAGAAACAAACGCTTTTATGGAGGTGTGCGATGCAGGCGAGTTGGATTCAACAGGTGGTCGCCATGCCCAAGGGGAGCGCCTTACGCTTAAAAGACGCTCGGGGCGTTGCGCTTGGGATTGATGGCGGCATGGTGTGGATTACCGAGGAAGGTGTGGCTGAGGATAACTTTCTAAGCGCTGGGGCCGAGTACGCGGTTGTCGGGGGCGGTGTTGTCATTATTAGCGCGGAGTGCGATGCTCGGGTCAGTATTCAGGGGAAACGATCCCTGCTGGTTTAGCTACAATGCCACGATGGACCGAACTCAACGAAAGATTGGCTTTTGTGCCTCTTCAGACGGCACGCGCTTGGCGTACGCAAGCTCAGGACGCGGCCCGGCGGTGCTTAAAGTCTGTATGTGGCTCAACGATATTGAATCTGAGCCGAGTAGTCCGCTTTGGCAGCCCTGGATCTCACTACTTAGTCGTGGACGGCAGTTTGTAGCCCACGACCTGCGTGGCTGTGGGTTGTCGGATCGCCGGGTAGAGAACACGGGTGTTGAATTTTGGGTAAACGACATCGAAGCGGTGTCGAACACGGTTGGCCTGGGACGCTTTGTCTTGATAGGCTTGTCCCAGGGTTGCGCCGCTGCGATTGAGTATACCGCGCGCAATCCAGAGCGCGTAGCAGGTTTGATTCTTTGCGGTGGTTATGCGCAAGGGCTTTTGAAGCGTCCGTCGACTCTCGCGGAAAGGGAGCTGGGTGAAGCCTTAGCGAAAATGGTGGAGTTTGGTTGGGGCACTGATCAAGTCGCGTTTCGGCAAGTGTTTACCTCAAGGTTTTTCCCGGATATCTCGGTTGAACAAAACCGCTGGGCGAACGAACAGATGCGAATGTGCGCCACTCCCGAGATGGCGGCTCGGCTTCTGCGAGCTTCGTACCAAACCGATGTCAGTGTGGCCGCAGGCAAAATCACCTGTCCGACACTGGTGATGCATTCTAAGGGTGATGCGGCTGTACCCTTTGACATGGGCTGCGCTTTGGCGGGCCTAATTCCTGGTGCGCGCTTTGTTCCACTGGAGTCTAAATCACATCTTCCGCCTGCAAGCGAGCCAGCCTGGGCTGTGGTCGAGCATGAAGTTGAGAGCTTCCTGGCTTCGATTGGTGCGAACCTGTCAGGGTCGATCCTGCAGTGGTTGAGTGAACTGTCGCCAAGAGAGCGGCAGGTGCTTGACTATCTTGCCCTGGGCTGGGACAACGCGCGCATTGCTCAAACGCTCGGACTCGCCAGCAAAACGATTCGCAATCACGTGACCCATTTGTTTGACAAGCTCGGGGTGAATACCCGCGCCGAGGCCATTGTGCTGGCGCGTGATGCTGGTCTTGGGATCAAGCAAGGCGTCAACAGGGATGTCTAGGGTGACTCAACACACCCGGGGCAAATGTCCCTATCAAATCGACAGAATTTTTAAACCCCTCTAGAAATCCGGGACTACTAACTCTTTTCTGCGCGGCTCTTGACGCCTACGATGGTCTGAGCGCGTTACAAACGGTTTCGACTCTTCTCTGAGTTCGACGTTTAGCGTGCTCTGTTCGCCCGTAGGCGTAAGGAGAATCGTATGTTCTTAAATTCAGATGACGCACAGATCCATGTTTCGGCATTCGGCAGTGGCCCCCGCACCTTGCTCGCTCATGGCGGCTTTGTCGGAAGCGGTGAGCTTTGGTACCCGCCCTTTGAAATACTCAGTCGAGATTGGTGGGCGGTGACCTATGATCACCGTGGAACTGGGGGCACTCTGCATCAGACTCCTGTCATCACCTTCGAGCTGCTGCTCTCGGATTTGTTTTGGGTGATGGATGCTTTAAAGATTGAGCAGTGCGTGCTTGCGGCTGAATCCATGGGCGCAATGATCGCGCTAGAAGCCGTTTTGCGTCACCCGGATCGCTTTACCGGTCTGGTCATTGTTGACGGTCGCTATGTCGGCGCAAAAACACCGGCTCGCGATCAGTTGATTGGCGGGTGCAAGCAAAACTTTGCCGCCACCATGGATGCCTTCGTCGAAGCCTGCATCCCTGAGATGGGCTGTGATGCGCAACGCGCCTGGGGCAAGACCATGGCCAAGCAGTCGAACGCAGCGGCGGCCATCCAAATACTTGAATGCGTCGAAAATATCGATGTGCAATCACGGTTGCACAATATCGAAACGCCCACCTTGATCCTTCATGGTCGACGCGATGTGATCACACCCTTAGCCTCCTCTGAAAAGCTGCTGCAAAGTTTAAAGTACGCGAGCCTTGTAATCCATGACGAGGCCGGTCACGTCCCGACCGTGACCCGTCCTGATTGGGTGGCGACGGAAATCAATAAGTTCTTCAGCCCCGTTTCGGCGCGTTCCTGGCCAAGTGACTTGCGGGATCGGCCCTAGGTCAGGCCAGTCGTGTTACCGTGGGGTAGTTGCGTCCCATTCGGCGCGGCCCATAGCCACTTTCTCGCCCCACAAAAGGTAGGCTAAAGCCAACATGGTTTTAAAATGTGCAGCATGAAATCGGCCTCGCCTACAGATCGCTATTGGAATGAAGCCTTAGAGACCTTGCCTTGGGCCCAGGTCGAACAATGGCAGGCAGTACAGATCGACAAGATGTTGAGCGCGCTACGGGATCGTTCGAAGCTTTATTCACAACTACATGCGGACGTCCCGCGTGATCTAAAAATCAGTGAGTTGAGTGATTTGTCGGCGTTGCCGTTTACGATGAAGGATCATATTCGCCGCGCGCAAGAGCAGGCAAACGATGAGTGGCCTTTGGGTGACAATCAGGCGGTGCCTAGCGAGAATCTTGTCCAGGTGCTCAGCTCTTCGGGCACCACCGGTGCGCCCTTGTACTACGGCCTCACGGCCCATGATCTCGAAATGTTCACGGATGTGATTGCCAATACCTGGTTTACCGCTGGTCTGCGACGTGGCGACGTGATCGCGCACCTGGTCGGCCTGCCGATGGTGGCCGGAGGGCTGCCGTACGCGGATGGCTTCCGACGCATCGGGGCCACACTCTGTTGGTTGGGTGGCTTCCCGACCGATCGCATCCTGCGCGAGATGCGGCGATTGCGGGCGACGGCCCTCTTGGCGACCATCTCGTTCGGCCTCTACCTGAGCGATCATTGGGATGCCGTCGGCCAAGAGTTGGACATCCCTTCGAAGTTGAGTAAGGCATTTTTCGGGGGCGAACCGGGCCTCAATCAAGCGGCCTTGCGTGCGCGTATTTGCGAAGGCCTGCACATCAGTCACGTGCGCGATGCCATGGGTTTGGGCGATGTGGTCTCGGCGATGTGGAGCGAATGCGAGGCTCAAGCCGGGATGCATTTCAATGCCCAAAAGTATGTTGCGATTGAACTGATCGACACCATCAGCGGTGCTCAACTTCCCTGGGAAGAAGGTCGCACCGGTGAAATTGTTTACACCGCCTTTACCCGAGAGGCAACGCCGCTGGTGCGCTATCGCTCCCGAGATCACGCCTGGGTCACCGGGGTGCAGCCCTGCTCCTGCGGGCGGACCAGCCCACGCATCACCTGTATTGGTCGCACCGACGATATGCTGATCTATAGGGGGATGAATGTGTTCCCCACGGCGGTGCGCGATCTTATTTTGAAAGGCTTTTCCGGGCAACTTGAGCCGATGATTCGCATATGGAAAGATCACAAAGCGCAGGTGCGATTCGACGAACCTTTGGCCGTTGATGTTGAGGCCCAAAGCAATTTTGATTGGAGCCAGGCGGCGCCGCTTGCCGCCGACATTGAACACGCGGTGCGTGCGCAGCTACAAATCCGTATTTCCGTCACCGTCTTGCGTTCAGGAGAGTTGCCGCGCGGTGTCTACAAAAATGCGATCCTTGCTGTTCGCGGCAATTAACAGAAATAAAGCGATGAATTCAAGCCACGAATTCAAGCCACGAATTTAAGCCACGAAAGTGAAACCATGAAATTCAATCACGCCTTTCTAAGTGCCCGCCATCTTTGGTCTTCGCCCTTTATCCGATGGCAGGGTAGCCTGGCCGATGTGAGTAGTCTCGATCTTGCCGTCGCGGTGACACAAAGCGTTTTCAGCCGTACTCAGTTTGATCCGGCCCACGTCACACAAATTGTGTTGGGCTCGACCATTCCACAAGCCCAGGTATTTTTTGGTGCACCCTGGATTGCCGCTCGCTTGGGCATGACCGGCGTGAGTGGCCCTCACATTGCCCAAGCCTGTGCCACCTCGGTGGCCTGCATTGTTGCGGCCGCCCAAAGTGTAGAGCTTGAGCGCGATTCGACCTCTTTGGTGTTGACGACGGATCGCACCAGTAACGGCCCCTTATTGATTTATCCGCATTCGCAAGCGGCTGGTGGGGCACCCGCCACTGAACATTGGGTACTTGATAATTTCGCCGCCGATCCCTGGACTGGCGAGGCCATGATTCAAACCGCGGAAGCCGTGGCCAGAGATGGGGCGATCACTCGCCAGGACGTGGATGAGCTGACCTTGTTGCGATATGAGCAGTATGTGCGTGGACTAGCCAACGACAGAGCCTTTCAGAGGCGCTGGATGGAACCCGTCAGCATCACTAGGGGAAAGTCGAAGATACTGCTTGAGGCCGATGAAGGAGTGCATCCCTATACGGCGGCGGGGCTGGCGGCGCTCAAACCGGTGCTCGCAGACGGCGTTACCACCTATGGCTCGCAGACCCATCCTGCCGATGGCACGGCAGGTACCCTGGTGTGTAATCAGGCGCGCGCTCGCGAGTTATCTGTCGGAACGGGGCTTGTACGCTTGCTGTCGGCTGGTTTTGCCCGGGCCGAGAAGGGGCGCATGCCGAAGGCCGCGACAACGGCGGCCCAAAACGCACTGGCCAGTGCTGGGCTCAACTGGGCGGATATCAAACTCGTGACCAGTCACAACCCCTTCGCGGTGAACGACCTGTGGTTCACCAAGCAGACAGGATTTCCCTTGTCGCGCATGAATACCTATGGATGCAGCCTCATCTTTGGCCATCCGCAAGGGCCCACCGGTCTGCGCTCGATTGCAGAGTTGGTGCACGCCTTGCGCGAGGCCGGAGGTGGTGTCGGCTTGTTCACGGGTTGTGCGGCGGGAGACACGGGGGCTGCCCTGGTTTTACAGGTGGAATAGCATGGTGATGAAAAACTCCTTTCAAAGCATTGGTTTTATAGGCTTGGGGGTCATGGGCGAACCCATGTGCCGTAACCTTAAGCAAAAAACCGGTCTGCCGGTGCTGGCCTTGGATCGCGACAGCGTGCCCTTGCTACGTCTCGCCGAGCATGGCGTGAGCCCGACCACGTCGATCGCTGAGCTAGCTTTGGCGAGTGATATTGTGTTTATGTCGCTGCCCTCGGGCGAAGTCGTGCGCGAGGTTTGCCAAGCCCCCGAGGGCTTACTAGCCTATGCTCGACCCGGCTGGGTGGTGGTTGATTTGAGCACCTCCCCTGTCGATCTGACCCGTCAATTGGCGGAGCAGTTCGCCGTTAAAGGTGCGGTGTTGATCGATGCACCCGTCGCCCGAACTCGGGAGGCGGCAGAGGCGGGCACTTTGTCGGTGATGGTAGGCGCGCAAGAACAGGATTTTGAAAAAATTAAGCCCTTGCTGCAAACCTTTGCCAGTGACCTGACCCGCTGTGGTGGCGTAGGCACGGGGCAGGTGGTGAAGATATTGAACAATATGGTGCTGTTCGAAACCGTCGTGGCCCTTGCTGAGGCCAAGGCGATTGGCGAACGTGCCGGAGTGGATGCTGCTTTGCTTTTCGAGGCGATGAGCAAGGGCTCCGCCGATAGCTTCGCGCTGCGAAATCATGGCATGAAGGCGATGCTGCCGGGCAAGTATCCGGAGCGTGCTTTCTCAGTGGAATATGCGCGTAAGGATCTGGCCTATGCCCTGCGCCTGGCGCGCGATACTGGTGTAGATGCACGCGCTGCGCGCACGGTAGACGGCTGGTTTGCCGAAGCTATTGAAGCCGGAGAGGGCGATTTGTATCATCCGGTGATTAGTCGCCGTATCGGCGGCCATTGAGCTCAGGCTCAATGGCCGGTCACTCTCGTAGTTGTTAGCTGCGCGCCGCAGTTGCCACAGCGGCGTTAAACGTGGGGCTAGGCCGCATGATGGCTTCCATCTTGGTCGGATCAGGCAGGTAGTAACCGCCGATGTCAACGGCATGGCCCTGCACACCATTCAACTCCGCCAGAATCTTGGCCTCGCTCTCCGTCAACGCTTTGGCTAGTGGGGCGAAGTGGGCTTTCAGCTCTTTATCTTCGTCCTGCGCCGCAAGTGCCTGAGCCCAATACATGGCGAGGTAGAAGTGGCTGCCGCGGTTGTCGATCTCGCCGGTCTTGGTGGAGGGGCCTTTGTTGTTGTCGAGCAGCATTCCGGTGGCCTCGTCCATGGTTTTAGCCAGGATTTTTGCCTTGCTGTTATTGGTTTTGATGCCGACATCTTCGAGGGCCGACGCAATCGCGAGGAACTCACCCAGAGAGTCCCATCGCAGATGGTTTTCTTCCACGAGCTGTTTCACATGCTTAGGTGCAGAGCCGCCTGCACCGGTTTCAAACATACCGCCACCGGCCATTAGGGGCACGATAGAGAGCATCTTGGCGCTGGTACCGAGCTCCATGATCGGGAACAGGTCGGTGAGGTAGTCACGCAAAATATTGCCCGTGACCGAGATCGTATCGAGCCCTCGAATGACACGCTCCAAGGTGTAGCGCATGGCGCGTACTTGCGACATGATCTGGATGTCCAGACCTTTGAGATCGTAGTCCTTGAGGTAAAGATTGACCTTTTTGATCAGCTCGGCTTCATGAGGGCGGTAGGAATCCAGCCAAAAGACCGCAGGCATACCTGACAGGCGCGCCCGGTTCACGGCCAGCTTCACCCAATCGCGTATCGGTGCGTCCTTGGTTTGGCACATGCGCCAGATATCGCCTTGCTCAACGATTTCCTCGAGCAAGACCTTGCCGTCTTGATCCACAATGCGCGCCACACCATCTTCGGGCACTTCGAAGGTTTTGTCATGGGAGCCATATTCTTCGGCCTGCTGGGCCATCAAGCCGACATTGGGAACGGTGCCCATGGTGGCCGGATCGAAGGCGCCATGGGTTTTGCAGAAGTTAATGATCTCCTGATAAATACGGGCAAAGGTACTTTCAGGGATAACGGCCTTGGTGTCTTTGGCGCGCCCATCCGCACCCCACATCTTGCCGCCCAGGCGGATCATCGCAGGCATGGAGGCATCGACGATCACATCGTTCGGTGCATGTAAATTGGTAATGCCCTTGGCAGAGTCCACCATGGCAAGTTCGGGGCGATGAGCATGGCAGGCATGCAGGTCGCGCAAGACCTCTTCGCGCTTGGTGGTGGGCAGACTCGCGATCTTTTCGTAAACGCTGCTCAGGCCATTGTTGGCGTTGACCCCTAGCTCGTCGAATAGTTTTCCGTGCTTGGCAAATGCGTCTTTATAAAATATTTTTACCGCGTGGCCGAAGACGATGGGGTGCGAGCCCTTCATCATGGTGGCCTTGACATGGAGTGAGAACATCACACCGGTTTCGCGCGCATCTTCCATCTCTTCTTCGTAGAACTTGCACAGCGCTTTCTTGCTCATAAACATGCTGTCGATGATCTCGCCTTCAAGCAGAGAGACCTTCTTCTTGAGCACAATAGTCTGTCCGCTCTTGGTGACTAGGTCCATCTTGACATCGCAAGCCTTGGTGAGGGTCAGGGACTTTTCACCCGCGTAAAAATCTCCGCCATGCATGTGCGACACATGAGTACGCGACGCTGGACTCCACTTGGACATCGAATGTGGATTCTTTTTCGCATTGCGCTTGACGGCCAACGGGGCGCGGCGATCAGAATTGCCTTCCCGTAACACAGGATTCACGGCGCTCCCGGTGACTTTGGAATATCGCGCGGCAATGGCTTTTTCTTCATCCGTCTTCGGATCTTCCGGGAAATCAGGGATCTTGTAACCGTCGGCTTGCAGCTCACGAATGGCCGCAATCAGTTGCGGCAAGGACGCACTGATATTGGGCAGTTTAATGATAATGGTGTCTGCAAGCTGGGTCAGACGGCCGAGTTCGGCGAGGTTGTTCGGCACCTTCTGAGCATCGCTCAGGTATTCCGGAAATTCACCCAAAATGCGAGCCGCCACGGAAATATCACTCTTGGTCACCTCAATATTGGCCTGGGAGGCAAACGAGCTAATCACCGGTAGCAGGGAATAGGTGGCGAGTAAGGGCGCTTCGTCAGTGAGCGTGTAGATGATTTTTGACTTGCTGGCAGACATGGTATTTCTCTTGACTTGGATGAGTAGATCGACAGGGAGGCACTCGAGGTGAAAGCGCGGTCACCGAGCTTTCAGGAGCGATGAGCAAACGTGGATTTGGACGCTATTTTGCCTGAGTTGCTTTGTCGCTCCAAAGCACGCCCCCCGGTCGCCCAATTGTCTTTGCTGACATCGTGGAAAATCACGTCCACGCTTTCCGGGGAGCTGCCAATGGTTTGCACGGCAGCCTCGGTCAGAGCTTTCGCAAAAGCGCGCTTGAAATCGCCGAAGAC
>JANLRI010000163.1:0-7412 GCA_031361565.1 Betaproteobacteria bacterium
CTGGAATTTAAGGCCATTGTGCGGCGCCTGCGAAGCGTGCGCCCCGGCATGGCAATTTCCAGTGATTTCATCGTCGGCTATCCCGGCGAAACGGAAGTCGACTTCGAGAAAACCTTGCAACTGATTCGCGATGTCCATTTCGACCAAAGCTACAGCTTTATCTACAGCCGACGCCCAGGCACACCGGCCGCGGATCTGGAGGACGACGTCAGTCACGAGACTAAGCTCGCGCGCCTCAACCAACTGCAGCTCCTGATTGAGAGTCACTCCCAAGCGATTAATCAATCGATGGCGGATAGCGAACAACTGATCCTGGTTGAGGGCACCTCCAAGAAAAACGTCAGCGAGCTGACCGGGCGCACAGAGAACAACCGAATCGTGAACTTCGCAGGCCATCCACGCTTGATCGGACAGATGGTGAAGGTGAGGAATACCGAGGCCTGGGCGCACTCTTTGCGTGGTGAAGTCCTCATCAACGAACTGGTCTAGTTCGGCGAGTATTGAGGCGGACCCGCGAGTGCGAATCCCCCAACTCGCCTGCCTGCTTTTCGTTCCGCTCCTAGGCCTCGGGGGTTTTCAAACCTCCGTGCTCGCCCAACCCCGCGCGCTCTCGACAGAGGGTACGCAGAGACCCATTCTCGCCCAAGCCGATTTACTGAGGCGGGCCAAGGCCGCGCTCGACGGCGGGGAATCGCGACGCGCCTATGAAATGCTGAAAAACCAAGAAGCGGACTTCATCGGCAAAGTCGATTTTGACTATCTTCTTGGTCTAGCCGCACTAGATGTAGGGTACCCGGCCGAGGCGATCATTCATCTTGAGCGAGTCCTCATAAATCGACCGGACTTTCTACAGGCTCGTGCCGAAATCGCTAAGGCTTACCTCAAGGTGCAAGAAACAGAGAATGCCAAACGCGAATTGCAAACCGTGGCCGCCCAGGAAATTCCGCAGGAAGTGCGGCGCGCCATTGGCAATTATTTGGATCTCATTAAGCGCGACGAAGAAGCCCTCAAAACCTCGGCCAGCGCAAAGGGCATTGCCTGGCGTGGCTCGATCGAAAGCGATGTGGGCTACGACAGCAATGCGAACTTCGGCACCTCCACCAGTACCTGGCTCCTGGCCGACGGCACGAGGGTGCTTCCACAGGCGAGTAGCAAGCCCAATCCGAGCGCACTTTTCGGGTTGGCGGGTGCCGTTGAGGCGGTGGTACCGATCAACGGTCGGATCTCTTGGACCACCGGTCTACGCCTGTCTAGCCGGAGCTACCCTTCCGCGTCTACACTAGCCCAAAGCCAAATGGATTTATCCACGGGCCTAAGAATTGCAACCGAGAAAGCTCAATTTAACGTGCTCGCACAAACTCAAAACCTCCGTCTCGACGGCAACGCCTTTCGCAAAGCGACGGGCCTAGCTGCACAGGCGCAATTTGAGCTGGATCCCAAAAATCCTGGCGCAAGACAGTGGGGCTTGTTCGCACAAGCCTTCGACTTGAGCTTTCCGAGCGCGCCAAGCCGAGATGCGAAACGCTTAATGGGTGGTCTAAGTTGGGCCACAACAATTTCACCAAAAGAAAGCTTGATCGGTCTGGCCTCGCTGTATAGCGGCCGAGAAAACGCACTGCTGGATACCTTGAGTTACAGCTTTAGCGGCGTTCGTGGCTTGATGAGTCGAAGCCTAAACCCGGATTGGACCGGACAAATTTCAGCCTCCTTCGAGCATCGCTCGTTTGATGGCCTAGATACCCTTTTTGGATTGCGGCGCACAGACGCTCAAACCGAACTACGCCTTAGCGCCGAAAGGAACTATGGCAAACATTGGTTGATGACACAAGAAATTACATGGACAAAAAATATGTCCAGCCTTCAACCTAATGACTACCAGCGCAGCCAGTGGAGAATGAGTATCAAATATAAGTTCTAGAAAAGCACCCTCATGCTCTCATTCGCTCAAGCGCTTGTCGCTTTTGCCCGCTCGCTCTTCGGAAAGCAAGATCCGCAGGGTGTTTTGGCATTTGCGCGAAACGCGGGATGTAAAGACCTGAAGTACCTTTACTTTGATGCGGCTCGGCTCTCGTCGTTTCTAGTAGGCCTGGCGACCTCTCTGATCTTACTAGGCGTAAGTCTTTATTCTCCTCCTGCTCTTGCACAAAACAATGAAGGCGTCATCCTTGCCTTAAGTGGTCAATCGTTTTTGATTCGAGATGGCAATCAGGACAGTCTCACGGCAGGCGGCAGTATTCGCCAGGGTGACACCATCAAAACCGGCGCAGACGGACGCGTACAAATTCGCTTTAGCGATGCCAGTCTCGTGTCGCTGCAGCCCGCTACAGAATTTCGGGTGGACGAATACCTGTTTGAAAGCGACAAACATCGCGGATTTTTCTCCCTGTTACGGGGCGCGCTCAGGACCTCTAGCGGCGCTATTGGCAAACGCCATCGCGAGGACTATCGAATCCAAACGCCGACGGCTACTATTGGTATTCGAGGCACAGTCTTTACCCTGGTCGAAACGGTTTGTGATCCGATCTGTGCTCCGGGTACTCGCGCTGGCTTATTAGCCTTCGTGACCGAAGGACGTATTGCAGTCAGCAATCAAGGCGGCGACATTGAGATCGGCGCCGGAGAAGCTGCATTTACTTCGGGTTCACAAACTGCCCCTGCCCCTACCCAAGAGCGGCCTGTCCTTCCCCCACAAAGTTTTGCTCCGGCCCAGCCCGAAGAGCGACTGAGCGCCAGCGCGAACCGGAACAAAGCACGTAACGAATCAAGTGAAGTGGCAAAGTCCGACTCGCCTGTTACTGCTCAAAGCTCGACGCTGTCTGAGTTAACAAAGGATACGTTGTCTGGGGGAAAAACAAATAACCCTGAGGCTGGTGCACCAGGGGGGACTTCAACCGGTGGCAAGGTCACTTCCTCTGGCCTGAGTTTGGGTGAAACTTCGGTTTCCCTTGCTTCATCGATAGCGACTCAAGCCCAAGCGGGCGGGCCAGCGGAGTCTTCGTCAGCGAGCGGCTCAAGCGGCGCGGTTAGCGCGGGGGGCAGCACGTCGACTACCGGGATATCAGCGACCATTCCAAACACAGCAAACGTTGCTGCAAGTGGCGATTCGCCATCGGATGCCACCTCGACTAATCCTACAGCTTCCAACTCAACAACCACTACCGCTACAACATCTATCGCAACGGCATCTGCGGTAACTGTGTCCTCGGCTACCTCACCTAGCGCATCGTCTCCCGCTGGTGCCACTGTGACGAAGGCGCTTGCCGTGTCGAATGTCATACCAAGCACCTGGGTATCAGCGAGCGACTTCAGCGGTAGCGGCACGCCCGAAGCAAACACTGTGACGCTCTTGCCTGTTTTGACCGTTCTTGGCGTATCAAATAGCGTTGGATCGAATCTCGAAGGTCAGCAACCGCCATCAACAAGCCTTGCTGGAACTGTCAGTGTCCTTCAGAGTTCCGAGTCAGGGACGAACCCTGTTAGCCTAAACAGCGACTCTGCCGAAGCAGGCAACTTTACCGGACTACAAGTCAACGCTCAAAATTCAAGCGGATCAAATTCTGTTGTAACTGCTGGCGCGTCCGCGGGCACAATCGCCGCGGGTGTCGCCAGCAAACCCAAACTGAATGCAATGAGCACAAGCACGGGAATCACTCAGACCATCATCAAATCCTCCGGAGCGCTGCCGCCAACCAGCGGTTTAGACTCAGGCGGAGTAAGTGTTCAGGAAGGTTCGGGGCTTGCACAATTCTCTGCTTCACCCTCGATGGGCGCACCGCCCTTACTAGCAAATGTCCTTGCGGATCCGAGTACCGCTAGCCTTCTAGTGGCCGCAGCCAACATCAGTTCAGGTTCAGGTTCAGGTTCAGGTTCAGGTTCAGGTTCAGGTTCAGGTTCAGGTGGTTCAAGTTCGCCAGCACCATCTCCTGCGCCTACGCCCGCACCGAGTCCGGCTCCGACTCCCGCACCGAGCCCAGCGCCATTTCCTGCGCCTACACCCGCACCGGGCCCAGCGCCAACTCCTGCGCCTACACCCGCACCGAGCCCGGCTCCGACTCCTGCGCCATCTCCTGCGCCATCTCCTGCGCCATCCCCTGCGCCTACACCCGCACCGAGTCCGGCTCCAGCGCCGACTCCGCTCACCACACCGAGCAACTGGAGACTAGAGCTTCGCAACGGACCGATTCTCACCAGTATTGCGACCGTTGCTTCAAGCAATGAAGTTGTATTGGACGATCAAAATCGCTTGAAATCCTATGGGCTTTGTCCCGCTTCCGCATGCCTGTCTTATGGGACGGCAAGTGTTTCGGAAGCGGGTAGCGACAGCATCATTTCCTGGGGACGTTGGACTAATGGCACGGCAAAGCTTACGGTCTTCGGTCTAGCCGCGCCTGTCACGTTAAATCAGAACCAAGGTATGCATTACCTGGTCGGCACTCCAGTCGTTAGCGTGCCCACCACCGGCACCTTTAACTATGATCTTTTGGGTGCAACCAGGCCAACCGATCGAAGCGGTAACATGGCCCCGGGAACCTTTACCGGTCAAGCCGTCGTGCAGTTCGGCCCAGGCCAAGCAGCGAAGGTGGGTCTTTCCGCGCAGGTGAGCATTAACGGCAATAACTATGGCATCAGCACCAATGGCGGGGTGACTCAGCCCCAGCATAGCCAGGTGCATTTAAACAGCTCCTATAGCTTCAACGCCGATCTCAACAACGGACTCACCGGAGCATCCTGCCAGGGTGGCAGCAATTGTTCGGTCAACGTTTCAGGGGGACTGTTTGGGGCGCAAGGACAGCGACTTGGGCTAAGCTACACCTTGAGTCCTGGATCAGCACAGACTAAAATCGACGGCGTGGCTGTATTCAAGCGCTAAACTACGGTTCCAACCGCACCACTTATTAAGGTTATTGTTGTCCTCACCTACAAGAGAAATCGAGTTCTCGCCTGACCCCTTCGATAATCGCAGGCTGGCCAATCTTTGTGGCCCGCTTGATCAAAATTTGCGCGAAATCGAGCAGCGCTTCGACGTTCGAATTGTCCGGCGCGGAGAATGGTTGAGAGTCAGCGGCACTCATAGCGAAGCCGAAGCCGCGGCCAACAGTTTGAGATATCTTTACGATCAAGCCAAAGAAGCACTCTCAATCGAATCCGTCCGATTGGCCATTAAAGCGCCCGCACCCCTTGAGAGCGGCGCGGAAACCCCCAAGCTGCAAACTCGCAAGGCTGATCTGCGAGGTCGCACACCGCGGCAAAACCAGTATGTGCAACAAATCCTCGATCATGACGTTTCTTTCGGCATAGGCCCGGCCGGAACCGGCAAAACCTACTTGGCGGTCGCCTGCGCTGTAGACGCGATCGAGCGTGGTCTGGTCGAACGGATTGTGCTCACCCGCCCTGCCGTTGAAGCGGGCGAGCGTCTGGGTTTTTTGCCGGGTGATCTCAGTCAAAAAGTTGACCCGTATTTGCGCCCCCTATATGACTCGCTTTATGAGCTGATGGGTTTCGAGCGCACCATTAAACTACTTGAGCGACAAATGATTGAGATTGCGCCGCTTGCCTATATGCGCGGCCGCACCATCGCAAACTCCTTCATCATCCTGGATGAGGCGCAAAACACGACCTCCGAACAAATGAAAATGTTCTTGACTCGCTTAGGGTTTGGCTCGAAGGCGGTCATTAATGGCGATCCTTCGCAAATCGACCTTCCGAAAGGGCAGACCTCGGGCCTAGTGCAGGCCGTGCGCATTCTTGAAGGCGTGAAGGGTATAGCCTTTACTTACTACACCAGTGATGACGTGGTTCGTCACCCGCTGGTAGGTCGTATCGTGAAGGCCTATGAGCAGTCGCAAACCTAAGGTGTTCGAGCTTGGCTTGGATCTGAGTTTAGGCGCGGGTATCGACAGCTGCCCAATTTCCCGTGCGCGAATGCGACGCGTCATCTTGGCGAGCCTGTCGGCGAGCAATAAACCTCTGCGACACGGGGCCATGATTAACCTGCGCTTATGCGATGCCAGGGAAGCGAAAGCACTCAATCGCACACATCGTGGCCAGGCCTATGCGCCCAATGTCCTCACCTTCGAATATCCGAGCCTACCCGGGCAGTCTTTACAAGCGGATATCGCCATCTGCATACCTATCGTACAGAAAGAGGCTATACAGCAGGGTAAGACCCTCGAAAATCATTTTGTCCATCTCCTAGTGCATGGCAGTCTCCATGCGCTGGGGTTTGACCATCTGGTGAACGACCAGGCCGAGGTGATGGAGAGTCTTGAGCGAAAAATTCTAAAACGCTTCCGAATTTCCGACCCTTATTTGCTCAACAACCCTGATGGCCGACTGGACTGAAGCGAAGTCTCGCGGAAAACCCGTACTACGCTAAGATAGGGGGTTCTATCACCCCTAAAGATTCCGTGGCTATTTCTGAAGAACCCGCAGGCGAGACGCATAGACCGAGTTTGCTCAAACGCTTGAGCTCTCTCTTGGTGCGATCCCCGGAAGACCGTAGTGAATTGTTGGCAGTCATTCGCCATGCCCAACAACAAGACTTGATTGACGCCGACGCACTCTCCATGATCGAGGGTGTGATGCAGGTCTCTGAGCTGAGTGCGCGTGATCTGATGGTTCCCCGCTCGCAGATGGATATCATCAACATCGCTCAGAGTGCGGCGGAGTATTTGCCTACCGTGATCGAAACCGGCCACTCCCGTTTTCCGGTGGTCGAAGACAGCCGTGACCGAGTCATTGGTATCGCCCACGCCAAGGACTTACTGCGACTCATTGCCGACCCCGATCTCGATCTTCGACCACTTTTGCGCCCGATTGTTTTCATTCCAGAATCGAAGCGCCTCAATGTGCTCTTGCGAGATTTTAGAATTAATCGCAATCACATGGCCATCGTCGTCGATGAGTATGGTGGCGTCGCCGGCATGATCACCATCGAAGATGTACTCGAGCAAATCGTGGGTGACATTGAAGACGAATTCGACTTTGATGAAGAAAGCGATAACATCGTTGCCTCGGAAGGGGCTTCGACTAAGGGCAAGTTCCGGGTCAAGGCGGCCACCCCCATTGCTCAATTCAACGAGAGTTTTGGAACTCAGTTTAGCGATGCGGAATTTGACACTCTGGGCGGTCTCATTACCGAGCAATTAGGTCGAGTGCCGCGCCGAGGCGACCATGTGCTCCTCTCTGGTCTGCGCTTTGACGTCATCCGCGCCGACGCGCGCCAGGCCCAGCTCTTTTTAGTCGTACGCATTTCGGATCTCCCTCTGGAACTCCAAGGACTCGCAAACTCGGCTTCGGGTCAGGACAGCGCGCTATCGAGTCACTCCGAGCGCGACTAGGCTAGTGTGGCGTTCCATCAATAACATTACGGGCAATGCCGAACCGTTTTAGCCTCTGCCTCCTGATCGCCT
>JANLRI010000166.1:0-4641 GCA_031361565.1 Betaproteobacteria bacterium
GGCAACAATGCTGGGCCAACGCCCTCCGACGGCAAGGACAGTGCAAAAAAAGACGCTCCTAAGCCACGCCAAAACGTTGCGCCCGCCGCCTCAAAGAAAAACACACTTTCACTTTCACCGCTCTTGGCAACAGACTGGAAACCAGGCTGTGGCTGTCGTTTTTACAAGCCCACCGATCAAAAAGAGAATGGCCCTCTCCTGCTTCGTCTAAGCGATAAGAAACAAGGGCAAATTCGTAGCGAAGGAAAGCTCGAAACGCTGGCCTTGATCGACGAGAAACATATTCAAAAGAAGCCCCCGGCAATTCTTGCAAAAGATCGCATGATGCTGAAATTCAAGGGTAACAACATCACCGCGTCCTTTAGCGGCAGTGCCGAGCGCAATTGCCCTAAGTTCCAAGACTCGTGTAAGGCCGTCTCATACCAAGGCGTGCTCACCTTGAGCCAAATGGATAAGCAGGGTAGCTTCCCGGCTTGGGGTTTGTGCGGCTGTTAGGCCTTACTGGCGAACGACTTCGGCACCGGCCGGAATACTGAATTTAAATTCATTGTCAGAAATAGGCGCATTGCGTTGCATGCCGGTGAAACTGAAGATCGACGTTCGACCAAAGGCGTCTTTCACTTCCATACCGACCGGTAATGCGCCTCTAAACCCCATATTCATTTTCTCGAAGCCCGCTTCGCGAGAACCACTCACAATGGGCAGCGCTTCGACCCACTCAACGTCGCCTTTGGACGGCAGGGCACTCAACTTGAAGTTGCGCTCGAATTCGTTCGACCCAAAAAGAATCGCGGCTGGGGTGGCTCCAAGCACGTCGGAGAGCTTACGGACCACCACTTGGTTGAGGTCCTTGTCAAAGAAGAAGAGTTGGGAGCCATCCGAGACCATGAGCTGGCTGTAGGGCTTTTTAACTTCCCAGCGGAATTTGCCGGGGCGCACAAACGAGAAGGAGCCGGAGGTAGTTTCCGCGCTGCCGCTGGTTTTAAGCAGTTTTTGCTCGAATTCACCACGTGCTGATTTGGCACCGATCATAAATTCCCGCAATTGCTCAATGCCATCCTGCGCTTTGGCGGGCTCTTTCTGCTGGGCCAAGGCTAGGCCTGGGAGCGTGCTAGAGGCCATCAGGGCGCCTGCGCGAAGTAAGGGACGACGCAAGACTTGCCCGAGGGCAACGGCTCCGAGGGAGGCTTTAGAAGATAGAAATTGGCGGCGTGTAATCATGTCTCTTCAACGCGTGCACGAATAAATGGATGACGCTCGGGCGCGATGAGTGGATTCGATGAGTGGATTCGATGCGCGGATTCGATGCGCGGATTCGATGGGCTGAGGCAAATAGGGAGAGGCAAATAAGCAAAGGCATATCGGCAGACGCCCGAAACCCTCTGGCCTTACACGCCGCACCGAATCATTTACGGAAAGGCTGATTAAGTATCGGCAGCGCTTGGGACCAAAATATCGCGATTGCCGTTGGTGGCCATGTTGGAGACAATACCCGATTTTTCCATTTGCTCAAGCAAGCGAGCCGCCCGGTTATACCCGATACGTAAATGCCTTTGGACGAGCGAGATTGAGGCCCGTTTGTTCTTCAGGACAATGGCCACGGCTTGATCGTACATCGGGTCCGCTTCACCCTCTACGCCTGCTTCGGACAGTGTTTGTGCAAGTCCGCCGAAACCGACGGCGCTGCCGGTGTCAATGTCTTCGGCTGAGCCACCATCGAGAATGCCCTCAATGTATTGCGGCTCGCCCATCTTTTTCCAGTGATCCACGACTTTGTGGACTTCCTCGTCCGACACGAAAGCGCCATGGACGCGCACGGGCAAGCCGTTGCCAGAGGACATGTAGAGCATATCGCCCATGCCGAGCAAGGACTCCGCCCCCATCTGATCCAGAATAGTTCTGGAATCGATTTTCGAGGACACTTGGAAAGCAATGCGAGTGGGAATATTAGCCTTGATCAAACCCGTAATAACATCCACCGAAGGACGTTGTGTCGCCAGGATTAAGTGAATACCGGCCGCCCTCGCCTTTTGGGCCAGACGCGCAATCAGCTCTTCAACCTTTTTGCCAACCACCATCATCAGGTCGGCCAACTCGTCGATCACCACCACAATATTGGGCAGGTGCTGGAGCGGTTCGGGCTGATCAGGGGTGAGCGAGAAAGGATTGGGGATCAGTTCTTCGCGCTTGGCAGCATCGGCGATTTTGACGTTATAGCCCGCAAGATTGCGCACTCCCATTTTGCTCATCAAGCGGTACCGCCGTTCCATCTCGCCGACACACCAATTCAGGGCGTGGCCGGCTTGACGCATATCGGTGACCACTGGCGCCAACAGGTGCGGGATACCCTCATAAACACTCATCTCGAGCATTTTGGGGTCGATCATGATCATGCGCACTTCGCTCGGATCGGCCTTGTATAGCAGGGACAAAATCATGGCATTGATGCCCACCGACTTGCCCGAGCCCGTCGTGCCAGCCACTAACAAATGCGGCATCTTGGCAAGGTCGGCGACGACGGCGTGACCGGCGATGTCCTTGCCCAGAGCTAAAGTGAGGGGCGAATGGCCATCCGCATACACTTTGGAGCCCAGAATTTCGGACAGGCGAACGTTTTGACGGCGCGCATTGGGTAACTCGAGACCCATCAAGCTTTTGCCCGGGATGGTTTCAACCACCCGCACGGACACAATCGACAAAGCGCGCGCCAGATCTTTTGCAAGGCCCACAATTTGGCTGCCCTTAACACCTGTTGCGGGCTCAATCTCGTAACGGGTAATCACCGGTCCGGGATAGGCAGCCTCAACCCGAACCGCGACATTGAAGTCGGCCAGTTTTTTCTCGATCAGGCGCGAGGTGTATTGCATGGTTTCGGGCGAGACCGTTTCTTGCTGTACCAGGGGAGGATCGAGTAGCGCGAGCGGGGGCAATTCTGTGTCGGCAGGCAGATCGTTGAAGAGAACGACCTGGCGCTCGACAATGCTTCGCACCGAGGGCTCAACGCGCACGACGGGTGCTTCGATGCGCACCGGATCGGAATCATCGATATCGATAATTTTACGCATCTCGACCACTGCTTCTTGACGCTCGCTGGTGGCGGCTTCACCGAGTTGGCGGTCTTCCCGGTCGTCCGCGCGTTTACGCAGCGAGAGCCAGGACCATTCAAGCCCATGGCCGATCACTTCAAAGACATTCAGCCATGAAAAACTCGCCCACAAACTCAGACCCAATGCAATCGCACCCAACAAAATAAGAGTGCCGCCCGTGGCCCCGAGCACGTCCATCATCAAGCCTCCGAGGCTTGCGCCAACCACGCCGCCAGGAGCTAATGGAAGTTCGGCTTGAAGGGAATGTAGTCTGGTCGCCTCAAGCGCACAGGAGGCCAGAAAGAGCGCGATAAAACCCAGCCACTGTTCCCAGGCAAAGCGATTCAAATCGTTCTTCTCGTGGCTTTCATCGTTGCGCCGACGACCACTGGCGCTGGACACTGCTGCGCCCTGTTCGTGGGACAAGCCTTGGCGTGCGCGCAAAATGCGCCTTAGCAAACCCAAGCCCAAAAAGGCCACCAACCAATAGGCGCTCAGGCCAAACAGATAGAGCATTAAATCAGCGGTCCATGCGCCGAGTCGACCGCCCGCATTCAAAATTTGCGAGGCTTGTACGGCATGCGACCAACCAGGATCCACTCGGTGATAGGTGGTTAACACCAAAAGCAAAAAGGCGGCCAGGATAAAACTGGTCGCCCAACGTGCTTCATGCAACAACGCAATCACTTTGTCTGGCATACCCTCAGTACTCACCAAGGAGTTTTTCCGAAAAGAGCTTCCCAGCGATCCACCGAGCGACCCTCCCCCTAAACTTGTGCCAAGCGGCGAACTTAGACTTGCGCGACTCTCTGCCGTTCTTGACATCAATACAACCTTCTAACCAATATAGGAATGAATTTTCTCGCGCAGGGCCAGCTTGCCCTCGGGCAAAGAGACAATGTAGCCGTCGATTTCCAAGCCCTTCATCACCCGCGAGACCATTTCACGAGAGGCCCCAATCATTTTGGCGATCTCTTGACGAGGTAACTTGGCCTTGACGATTCGCTCACCGCCAACGTTCTCGGAGAAGTCCAACAGCACCCGAGCCACGCGACCGTAGACGTCGAGCAAGGCCAAGGTTTCAATTTTCTTGTCAGCTTCGCGCAGACGGCGCACCAGGCCGCGCATGACCGCCATGCCAAGCTCCGCATTTTGGGTGAGCATGGCCTTGAAATTTTCTTTGTTGATCGCGAGGAAATCGCAGGATTCAAGTGTAATGACACTAGCCGAGCGTGGCGCATCATCGATCAAACTCATTTCGCCAAAGAATTCGCCGGACATCAATACTGCCAGAATCACTTCTTTACCTTCAGAGTCAGAGCGCTGCACTTTGGCGCGGCCCGAGAGCAAGATATAGAGTGATTGCGAAGGTTCACCTTCGGCAACAATGGTGCGACCTTTCGGATAATTACGACGTACCGTGCCAGAGGCCAGAATCTCAAGCTGAGACTCGGTCAAACCGGTAAAGAGCGGGACGCGTCGTAAAAATGCCTTGTTTTCTTCGTGAGCCATACCAACCTCGATGAGTGTAATTCTGCGATTCCAGACAGGCGGT
>JANLRI010000172.1:0-3758 GCA_031361565.1 Betaproteobacteria bacterium
CCTCAGCGCGCGCGGCGATGTGCGGCTAAAAGAGGCGCAGTTACCAAAAACGATTTTTAGAAGATAGGCCTTGTTAGACGCTAAACCCATGCCAGACGCACAACTAACCCCGGTGACTCCGGCTTTACCCATCATTTCCACCGCCACCTCTGCGGCCACCTCTGCCGTGATTTCTCCGACCAACGCCTCCAACGCCTCGACGTCATCCGCCGACCGCGCCTCGGTCGATAGCAAACCCGACCTCTCTTTGCTTCTGGTGAGCCTGCTCAAAGGAGTATTGATAAGAGACAGCCATCCGGCTTTGTGGAGCGCACTATTGCAACTTCAGTCTCAAGTGCGCGACTATGTGGCGGTACTGGCGCTGGAATTGGTGCTAGACGAAGCGGAAGGGTACGCCTTCCTGCGCTCGCGCGCCAGCCTTGAGGACGAAAGCGATGACGGCATCCCTCGCCTCGTGGCGCGTCGGCCGTTGTCCTTTCCGGTCAGCTTAATCCTGGCCTTGTTACGCAAGAAACTCGCAGAGTTTGATGCCAGTGGTGCCGAGACCCGACTGGTGCTATCGCGCGACGAGATCGTCGAGTTGGTGCGAATATTTTTGCCCTTGCGCAGCAACGAGACTAGATTGTTCGATCAGATCGAAACTCACTTGAATAAAATCGCCGAGCTGGGTTTTTTACGTCGTCTTAAAACCAGTACGCCCACAAGCCAAGGCAACTATGAGGTACAGCGCATCTTGAAGGCCTTCGTTGATGCGCAGTGGTTGTCGGAGTTTGATGAGCGCCTCGCCGCCTACCAGGTTCGCTTGGCGAGCGCGGTCGATCAAAACGCGGAAAAACCCGTACAGCAATCCATTATCCAAGACCAAGTAGGGCGCGGGAAAGCGCGGCAAAACATCGATCCGACACCCGCTCAAAACGCGCCATCCCGACGTGCTAGGCGATGAGCGGCAAAGTAGTAGGTGAACCAGTGATGGCCGCAGCAGCGATCGATGTATCAGCGATGGGCGTGCTAACGAAGAACGTGCAACCGAAGAGCGTACAGGTGACTGGCAAACCAGCTAAGGACGATGCATTCATCGGCGTACAGCCATTCAACGAACAATCTGCTCTAGACCTTGGCCCAAGGCTTGAGGATCCTCACTTGGAAGACTCCGTGTCGTCGGAAGCCGAAAACGTGACGTCGCTTTCCGGCTTTCGCTTGCATCGCCTCGAAGTGTTCAACTGGGGTACCTTCGACAAGCGCGTGTGGTCGATGCAGCTCAACGGCGAGAATGGCCTGTTGACGGGCGATATTGGCTCAGGTAAGTCAACCTTGGTCGATGCTGTGACCACGCTTCTCGTGCCTTCGCACCGGGTCGCCTACAACAAGGCAGCGGGTGCGGACAGTCGCGAGCGTAGCCTGCGGTCTTATGTGCTGGGTCATTACAAATCGGAGCGCAATGAGGCGAGCGGTAACGCCAAGCCGGTGGCGCTGCGCGATCACAATAACTATTCAGTCATCCTCGGCGTGTTCGTCAATGAAGGCTATGACCAAAGCGTGACGCTGGCTCAAGTGTTCTGGATGAAGGACTCTCAGGGCCAACCGGCACGCATGTTTTGCGGGGCGGACCGAGCCTTGTCCATCACCCAAGACTTCTCCCACTTTGGTACGGACATGGGCAAGCTGCGCAAACGCCTGCGCGCCACCGACGTGGAGATCTTCGATACCTTCCCACCTTACGGTGCCTGGTTTCGGCGGCGCTTCGGGATTGAGAATGAGCAGGCGCTCGATTTATTTCATCAAACCGTGTCGATGAAGTCGGTCGGCAACCTGACCGACTTTGTGCGCAGCCATATGTTAGAAGCCTTCGATGTGGCCCCGCGTATTAGTGCCCTCATTAGCCATTTTGACGATTTGAACCGGGCGCATGAGGCGGTCCTCAAAGCCAAACGTCAGGTGGAACTCTTGACACCGCTGATGACGGATGCCGACAAGCACGCCCAATTACTTGCCCTTATTGAGGAACTGCGGGCGCAACGTGAGGGCCTGCGCGCTTACTTTGCAAACCTCAAGCAGGCACTGCTCGATAAGCGGCTCGGGCTTCTCGGCGAGGAGGGCGACAAACTTGCGGCTCAGGTGCAACGTTTGGAGGAGCGTCGCGATGCTCAGCGCGGTCAAGTGGATGAACTCAAACAAGCGGTCGAGAAAAATGGCGGTGATCGGCTCGAGCGCTTAAAGAGCGACATCAAACGCATGGGGCTGGAGCATGAACGCCGCCGCTTAAAGGCCCAGCGTTGCCAGGAGTTATTAGAAAAACTTGGTGAGGCCATGGCGGCCAGTGAAGACCTGTTCTTGGGCCAAGCCCACCGTCTGCGCGATGCCGCCAGCCACCTGCATGGGCAAGAGGCCCAGTTTCAAAACGAGGAACGCGAGAAGGATTTTCAGTTCCGTCAGTTACGAGTCGATCACAGCGCACTGAATGAGGAACTGGCCAGCCTCAAGGCACGGCGCAACAATATTCCCGCTGAGCAAGTGGCGATGCGTGCAGCCATTTGCCAGGCACTCAATATCCCGCAAGACGACATGCCGTTTGCGGGCGAACTTCTGCAAGTGCGCGAGGAAGAGCGTGCCTGGGCAGGAGCCGCCGAGCGCCTCATACGCCCTTTTGGGTTGTCGCTCTTGGTGCCTGAGGCGCACTACAAACAGGTGTCAGAATGGGTGGATCGCACCCGCTTGAAGGGTCGGCTGGTGTACTTCCGGGTGCGCGCGGGAAGTCGCAATGACATCGCCAACCTGCACCGCGACTCACTGGTGCGCAAGTTGTCGATTAAGCCCGATTCACCGTATTACGATTGGCTGGAGCGAGAACTCGCGCAACGCTTCGATGTCGCCTGCTGCGCCACACCCGAGCAATTTCGGCGCGAGCCCAAGGCAATCACGCTAGCCGGTCAGATCAAGGCCAGTGAACGCCACGAGAAAGATGATCGCTTTGCACTGGAGGACCGCAGCCGTTACATCCTCGGTTGGACCAACACTGAAAAGATCGCCGCGCTACAAGAGCAGGCTGAGCAATTGGAGGCAAGCTTGGCGGAGCTTGCCGCTCAGATCAATAAGATTCAAGGCCAGCGTCGCCAGCTCAAGGAAAGCCTCGACGCTCATTTGCGCTTAGAAGAGTTCCGAGATTTTCAGGAACTGGATGCCGCGTCCGTAGCCAACACTCTGGCCGCGCTAGAGGACGAACAAAAAACGCTTGAGCAAACCTCCGACCTGCTGATGCAGCTTGCGGCGCAATTGCTCAAGGTGCAAGGCGAGCTACAACTCAGCGAAGTGGGTTTACGCGACAAGCACCAGGAGTTCGGCTCGCTCGCCACCAAGCGCGAAGTGGCCCAAGGTCTGCGCGCGCAAACCGAGGTTCTGTTAGTCGACATCCCGGACCAAGCGCGCCAAACCACCGCTCAGCAACTCGACCCGGTACGCTTTCAAGCTTTGGGCGAACACCAGCTCACCGTCGAGTCTTGCGACAACCGCGAACAAGAATTACGCACCTGGATTCAAGCGCGCCTGGATAGTGAGGACGGCAAGCTCAAGCGGCTGGCCGAAAAAATCATCAAGGCCATGGCCATGTTTAAAGAGGAGTTCAAACTGGACGCCGCCGAGATCGATGCCAGTGTCGATGCAGCCTTTGAGTATCGGCGCTTGCTCGCCAGCCTGCAAAGCGACGATCTGCCGCGCTTCGAGCTGCGCTTCAAGGAGCTACTGAATGAGAACACCATCCGCGA
>JANLRI010000199.1:0-3405 GCA_031361565.1 Betaproteobacteria bacterium
GTAGGACTGGCCGTGCCCTTGGTGGTGCGCATGAAAGGCACCAATGAGGACCTGGGCAAGAAATTGCTGGCGGAATCTGGCCTGCCGATCATTGCTGCGGACACCATGGCCGAAGCCGCTCAAAAAGTGGTCGCTGCAACCAAGACGGCCTGAGACAGTGGCGCGAAACATTGGCCCGAAACAGTGGTCTAGTTTGGCGGTCGGCGACAACGATCGCCTAGCCAATTCTGTCAAGCGCCATCCACCTAATTTAGACTCACAGAACTAAGAGGACTCCCGAATGAGTATCCTGATCAATAAAAACTCTCGCGTAATGACCCAGGGCATTACCGGTAAGACTGGCCAATTTCACACTCGTCTGTGTCGTGAATACGCGAACGGAAAAAATGCTTTTGTGGCGGGTGTAAACCCCAAGAAAGCGGGCGAGAACTTTGAGGGCGTGCCCATCTACGCCACGGCCAAGGAGGCCAAAGCTCAAACGGGTGCCAACGTCTCGGTCATTTATGTGCCGCCAGCAGGGGCTGCGGATGCGATTTGGGAAGCCGTTGAAGCTCAACTCGATCTGGTGATTTGTATTACGGAAGGCATTCCCGTGCGCGACATGATGATGGTGCGTGACAAGATGCGTAAAGCGAACAGCAAGACCCTGTTGCTTGGCCCGAATTGCCCTGGTGTCATTACACCGGACGAGCTAAAAATCGGCATTATGCCGGGCCATATCCATAAGAAAGGGCGCATCGGCGTAGTCTCCCGATCAGGCACTCTGACCTATGAAGCCGTCGGCCAACTGACCTCGCTGGGTTTAGGTCAATCCACTGCGGTAGGCATTGGTGGCGATCCGGTCAATGGATTGAAACACATCGATATCATGCAAATGTTCAACGATGATCCAGACACAGACGCGGTCGTGATGATTGGCGAAATCGGCGGTACCGACGAAGAAACCGCGGCCTACTGGATCAAGGACCATATGAAAAAGCCCGTGGTAGGCTTTATCGCGGGGGTGACCGCGCCGCCAGGCAAGCGCATGGGCCATGCCGGTGCCATCATCTCGGGGGGCAAAGGTACGGCGCAAGAAAAACTTGCGGTCATGGAAGCTTGCGGCATCACCGTGACCAAGGATCCTTCTGAGATGGCCAGTCTGCTCAAAAAGGCTATCGGCGCATAAACGTCCGCGCTACTCAACATGGTGGCAACACTTGCTTTGCCACTCGCGCTGGCAATCACACCGTTCGTGGATTATTGCCTTTAAATCGTCATTCTCTAGGCCTAGCCTTAGGGAATGACTACTCTGACCCCGACACCGACTTTCCCAACCGCCAATGCAGGCTTGCAAGATGCTGTGATGGGCGGCCTTTGCGCTCCTCCGGAAATCGGCTCTCGAACGCCGTTCGGGCGGGAGACTGCGGATGAAGCGCCAGCAGGTCACGGCTTCATTGCGAAAAGCAATCGCTTGGAGGCGTCGTTTGCGAGCGACGCCGGGGTAGGTCGAACCCATAACGAAGACGCGCTGCTGTGTCGGCCTGACCTGGGTTTGTTTTGCGTGGCCGATGGTATGGGCGGTTTTAACGCAGGTGAAGTGGCCAGTCATCTCGTCATCGAGACCCTCGAGAAACGACTGACCAATGCTCCGGTTATGGACCTTAAAAGTTACGAATCTTTGGTCTTGAGTGCGGTCAATGAAGCTAACGCGGCGGTTTTACGCACCAGTGCACGACGTCCAGAGTGCTTGGGCATGGGCACGACCCTGACCTTGCTGTGGCATACGCCACTGGGCGCTCTGTTCGCCCATATTGGTGACTCCAGGCTGTATCGAATTCAAGCGGGGCAGATCAGTCGCCTTACCCGCGATCACGTTATAGAAATACTACCGGAAGTCCTGAGAGGGCGTTTCAACAATGGTGACGGCGCTCGTAAAGGAATTCTGACTCGTGCCATTGGTGCGGAGCAGCGCGTTGAGGTCGATTTCCAGTGGCTCGATGCGATTCATCCCTGTCAATACCTGATCTGCAGCGATGGGCTGACCGATGCCATGTCTGATGAAGACATCTCTAATCTACTGTCCGATCTTGGGCGCGATGGTGTTGGCCTAGCGGCCCAACGGCTTGTGGACCGCGCACTTGATTGCGGGGCCACGGACAATGTTTCTGCCCTGGTCGTGGATTTAGGTCCACCTTAATCACCAATACTTTCAAAATTACATAGCGATGAGGCCAATGAGACATGGGGCAGGACACAAGGGATACGAAGCCGAGCTTGCGCTTCGTGATTGCAGCAGAAAAGCGCTCTGAGCTTGATGCCAACGCTCCCACGCATTCAAGAGAATTTAGGCTGGATCGTTCGAGCTTATCCATCGGTCGCCGACCTTATAACGATATCGTGCTTGACCATGTCACCGTCAGCGGTGAGCATGCCCTGCTCGAGAAGAAAGGCGCGGATTACGAGTTTCTAGATATTGGTTCCAGTAACGGAAGCTTCGTAAACGGATTGCGAGTCACCCGTAAAAAGCTGCGCCCGGGTGACTACGTGAGTATTGGAATTTTTCAGATGCAGCTTGTCTCGGATGAGTTGGCTTTGGCTTCGGCCGCCGCCGCGGACGCCAATGCCAATGCTGATCGCGCCAACGCGAATTCAAAGGCGCTTGACGGCTCTAAACCCGCTCAAGTGGAGTACCTCAATGGACCTCTCAAGGGCATTCGTCAATCGGTCAATCGCTCCATTTTGAAGATTGGTCGAGGCTCTGAAGTTGCCGTGATCGGTCGTCGGCGCGAGGGTTATTTCTTGACGCATTTAGAAGGCCTTAAACCCAGCCTGCTTAACGGCGAGGCTTTAGTAGTGGGTTCGCGCAATTTGTCGAGCGGAGATTTGATACAGCTTGGTGAAACTCAGCTTCGATTCAGCGAAGTTGAAACGTCTGATAGCGCAAGCTAAACCCCATGATTCAGGCCTGGGCCAAGCACCCGAAGACAATCCGCCTACTTTTCGGTGCGGCGATGGTGCTTGTTTTCGCCTGGGCAGGGGGCTTGAAGAAGGCAGAGCCCTGGATCGCTCATCTCGATCAAAAGATCTATGATCTTCGCCTAACCCAAACTCCTGCGCAACCCGAGGAGCGCATTGTGATCGTCGATGTCGACGAGAAAAGTTTGGCCGAGCTGGGCCGATGGCCTTGGCCCCGTAGCGACATTGCGGGCCTGATCGAACATCTCTCAGAGGCCAAAGTAATCGCCTTCGACGTGGTTTTCGCGGACCGGGTTCAGGATGAAAAAAATACATTGCAATTGGAGCGATCAATGCGCGCCGCTCCAGTGGTCTTGGGCTACTACTTCAGCAGCGAATCCATCGCCCGCCAAACCGGAGTGCTACCCCCCGCCTTCGGAAGTTCTGTATTGGCCCCAGGCACCCAGG
>JANLRI010000222.1:0-6664 GCA_031361565.1 Betaproteobacteria bacterium
CCTATTCGGTGGTGAAGCGCGTGATCCCCGAGGGTAAGACCATGTGCTCGCTGTGTTCACGCTTGCGGCGCGGCATTTTGTATCGCGTCGCCGATGAACTGGGCGCCACAAAAATTGCCCTGGGCCATCATCGTGATGACATTCTGGAAACGTTCTTCCTGAACCTGTTCTACGCCGGTCAAATGAAGGGCATGCCGCCCAAACTCATCTCCGATAATGGCAAGCATATTGTGATTCGACCGCTCGCCTATGTGGAGGAGAAGGATCTCGAACGCTATTCCGAGTGGCGCCAATATCCCATCATTCCTTGTAATTTATGTGGCTCGCAGGCCAACTTGAAGCGTCGTGAAGTCAAGCAACTCATGCGTGACTGGGAGAAACGTTTTCCTGGCCGGGTGGACCAAATTTTTGCAGCCATGTCACGGGTCACGCCGTCTCATTTAATGGATGCTCGGCGCTACGACTTCATCAATTTGAAAAGCGCAGGTTCTGACCCTCTCGAAGAAGGTGATCGCTTGTTTGATGAAGACGACAGGCTGTCCTTGTCTAATCTTGCGGGTGAAAGCGAAGCCTTGGATGCTGTCCGAGCTTCGCCGCTAAATGCCGTCCAAGCTTCACCGCTGAATGCCACCGCCATCGCGCGCCCTGTGATACCGCTTGTTGATTTACGTTCTTAAGAAAGTACCCAGACCCCGTGCCTCATTTTGGTTTTACACGTCTCGGAAAAATTCTCTGGGTCGGGCTGCGCTATGGTCTTGATGAAGTTGCGATGAGCGGAGCGGCGGCCAGCACCGGCTCGGCGCTGATTTTGAAGTTTGCCAAGGTCCTGCGCTTTGGTCGTAAGCTCGACGCGCCGCGCGGTGTCCGGCTAAGAGAGGCTCTAGAAAGCCTCGGCCCGATCTTTGTGAAGTTTGGGCAAGTGCTGTCCACACGGCGCGACTTGCTCGCCCCCGATATTGCGGATGAGCTCGCCAAGCTTCAGGATCAGGTGCCGCCCTTTCCTGGCGACCTCGCGGTGAAAGAAATTGAGCGTGGCCTGCGACGCTCCATCAGCGATGTGTTCTCCGAGTTCAATCGTGAACCCATCGCCTCGGCCTCCATCGCTCAGGTACATTTTGCAACCCTGAAGAGTGGTAAACCGGTTGCGGTGAAAGTCTTGCGCCCCAATATGGCGGCCATCATCGACCGTGACTTGGCCTTGCTCCGTACCGGCGCAACACTCCTAACCAAAGTGTCCGCCGATGCCCGCCGCCTCAAGCCCCTGGAGGTGATTGCCGAGTTTGATACCTATCTCCATGACGAACTCGATTTAATCCGCGAGGCCGCCAATGCCAACCAGTTGCGGCGTAATTTCGAAGGCTCCGAGCGTCTCACCATTCCAGAAATGTATTGGGACTATTGCGCCGAAAACGTGATGGTGATGGAACGCATGCACGGCATCCCGATTGGGCGCACGGAAGAGCTCATCAAAGCGGGCATCGACCTCAAGAAGCTCTCCAGTGACGGGGTTGAAGTGTTCTTCACTCAAGTGTTTAAGCATGGCTTTTTCCACGCCGATATGCATCCCGGCAATATTCTGGTGGGCGATTCTGGCCCCTTATTTAACCGCTACATTGCGCTGGATTTTGGCATCGTGGGCACCCTGTCGGATTTCGACAAAAACTATCTCGCCCAAAATTTCCTGGCTTTTTTCCGCCGCGACTATCGGCGCGTGGCGCAGTTGCATGTGGAAAGTGGCTGGGCACCCAAGGGCACTCGGGTTGAGGAGCTGGAGGGCGCGGTACGGGCCTGCTGTGAGCCGTACTTTGATCGCCCTCTGAAAGAAATCTCCCTGGGCCTGGTGTTGATGCGCCTGTTTCAAGCCTCGCGGCGTTTCAATGTGGAGATCCAGCCGCAGCTCGTGCTTTTGCAAAAGACCTTGCTCAATATTGAAGGCCTCGGGCGCCAACTGGACCCCGATCTCGACCTCTGGGTCACGGCTAAACCAATTTTAGAGCGTTGGATGAATGAGCAAGTCGGGTGGCGCGGCCTGCTTGAGCAGGTCAAGGACGAAGCCCCTCAGTGGGCCAAACTTATTCCGCAATTGCCTCGTCTCGCCCAGCAAGCCCTACTCAAGGTGTCGGGGGATCATCAAGAGCAGAGCCTCGCCCCGATCCTCGAGAAGCTCGTCGCCGAACAACGCTCGACGCGCCGCTGGTTGATTTTGTTGAGCTTTTTATTGGTCTTAATTTCGGCTCTGTTTTTTGCGCCTGTGATCATGGGCATTGTCGAAGGCGCTCTCTAGTTTTGGGCGAAAAGCTTTTCAAAGTCTTGCGCGTAGCCGCGTAGCTTTTTACGCATCAAGGCCTTCTGCTCTGCACTGGCGATACGAAGAATCTCGGTTGATATTTGGTCGCTGGCCTGCGCCGAACGCTCCATGATCAAGGCTCGTTGCGGGTCCTTAGAGGTCCACAGCCCGAGCAGGTAAGCGGTGACCGCCTCGGTGGCTTGTGCTTGATTCGCTTTTTCACTTTGCAGGCGATCCACCAGTGCAAAGAAGGCGGCTTGGCGAGCCTGTCGCTCCACAAACCAGGCGCTTTCCGCATTGGGGAGCTTCTGGCAAACCTCGCGCAGATAATTGACCTGGTGCTCTGCGAGGTCGCCCACAAAGAACTCTGCACGCTTGGTGTAGCGCTCCAGCCTCGCCTTCAGCCGAGCGTGGCCTTCAAGCAAGTACTCCTTCTTATATTTCTCGTTGTCGTCGCTAAGCTTCTTCCGGGCTCTTTGAGTTTGCTCCGGGGTCAAGGTCAACACCAACTCGGCGATGCCAGGGGCCATTCTCTCGGCCATGACCGGCCAGCGTTTGAGTACCGTGGCTCGCCATTGAGCCACGGTGGTCTCGTCGGGGGAGGCGTTTTGTAAATGATCGTCAGTTTCACTTAGAAACTTCACATAAACCGGTAATTCGTTGCTTCTATGCCAACGGTGTACCGCCGTTAGTCGTTCATTAGCCAGGGATTTCTGTGCGTCGGTCAGGTAAAAGTAGCGATCCGCTTGCCAAACCATCAAGCTTGGCAGTGTGTTGTAGCCCAGGGACGTGACTGAGCAGGCGGAAAGTTGGAGGGTGACGAAAATCGTCAGTATCCAGCGCAAGATCGGAGTGTTAAAATTTCCGACAACTCGATGGTTTAAGATACCCCTGCGATTTACGATGGTCTTCTTGTAAGTCATTGAAAATAAACGAAAAATGAATATAGTCATACTAGCTGCTGGAATGGGAAAACGGATGCGCTCGGCGCTTCCAAAGGTTTTGCATACGATTGCCGGCAAAGCCCTGCTTTCTCATGTGATCGATACTGCGCTCAGTTTAAACCCGGCGCGCCTGATTGTGATTTACGGTCATGGTGGCGAGTTGGTGCGTGAAAAAATAGGCGAACTAGCGCGTGGCTTTGGATCCGACGGTCAGCCCTTCGACGCACCCATCTTTTGGGCCAAGCAAGACCCTCAGCTTGGCACCGGTCATGCTTTGATGCAAGCCTTGCCCCATCTCGACGACGCCTACCCCACCTTGGTCCTATACGGCGATGTGCCGCTTACAAGAGCAGACTCTCTCAAGCGCTTGGTGGACGCCGCGGGTCCCGCCGGAATGGGCCTTTTGACTGTCGTCCTGCCCAATCCCGCGGGTTACGGACGAATTATTCGTCAAGCCGGGAAAATTCAACGCATTGTTGAACAAAAGGATGCCAAGCCCGATGAGCTGGCCGTTAACGAAATCAACACCGGTATTTTGGTCGGCCCGACCAAGAATTTCAGGGCCTGGTTAGGTGGCCTATCTAATAACAATGCCCAGAAAGAGTATTACCTCACCGATGTGATCGGCATGGCCGTCGCCGACGGTTTCGAGGTGAAGGGCGTGCAACCCAGCTTTGCCTGGGAAGCCGACGGCGTGAATAGCAAGGTGCAACTGGCGGAGCTCGAGCGCGTCTATCAAAAAGTGCGTGCTGAAAGCCTTATGGAACAGGGCGTCATGCTGCTCGATCCGGCGCGCATTGATGTGCGGGGCCAATTAAGCTGCGGCATGGATGTGGTGATCGACGTTAACTGTGTCTTTCAAGGCCAGGTGAGTTTGGCCGATGGTGTGGAAATTGGTGCCAACTGCGTGATTAAAGATGCCACGATTGGTCCTGGCACGGTGATTGCCCCGTATACTCATATTGACGGTGCCTCGATAGGTGCCAAGGCAAAAATTGGCCCCTACGCGCGGCTTCGGCCGGGTACCACTTTGGGTGATGACACCCATATCGGTAACTTTGTCGAACTCAAAAATACTCAAATGGACGATCACTCGAAAGCCAATCACTTGGCTTATGTGGGCGACACCATTGTGGGCAAGCGAGTGAATATTGGTGCAGGCACGATCACCTGCAATTACGACGGAGCCAACAAGTATCAGACCGTGATCGAAGATGATGCCTTTATTGGTAGCGATAGTCAGCTCGTGGCCCCGGTACGGGTCGGTAAGGGTGCAACCCTTGGAGCAGGCACGACGCTCTCGAAGGACGCGCCGGCCGGAAAATTAACGATCACTCGCGTCAAGCAAGTGACGATCGAAACTTGGAAGCGCCCTGTCAAGGGCGTAAAGAAAGCAGCTTAAGGAGTTAATGATGTGTGGCATTGTTGGTGCAGTAGCAAAACGTGATGTGGTGCCTATCCTCATTGAGGGCCTGCGTAAGCTTGAATATCGTGGTTATGACTCGGCGGGCATTGCCCTCCTGAACGGCTCTCTGGAGCGCGTGCGCTCAGTCGGACGGGTTGCGGATCTGCAACTTCGTGCTACCGAAGCAAAGGCCCATGCGCCGACCGGTATCGCTCACACTCGTTGGGCCACCCATGGTGGCGTGACCGAAAACAATGCCCATCCGCACTATTCCGAGGGCGGCGGCCATGAGGTTTGTGTGGTGCATAACGGCATCATCGAGAACCATGAAGTGCTGCGTCAGGCTTTGAAGGCCAAGGGCTATGTGTTTCAGTCGCAAACCGATACCGAAGTGATTGCCCATCTCGTGCACAGCTATGTCAGTAAAGGCGTCAAGCTCTTTGAAGCCGTGCAAAAAGTGGTCGGCACCTTGCATGGCGCGTATGCCATTGCCGTGATTAGTCACTCCGAGCCTGAGACCGTAGTCGGCTCGCGCCGTGGCTCGCCTCTTCTGCTCGGTATTGGTAAAGAAGGCACCGGTAAAGGCGAGAACTTCCTGGCCTCGGACACCTCAGCCTTATTGCAAGTGACCAAATACGTGACCTATCTCGAAGAAGGTGACGTGGTTGAGATCAAGCCTGAGGGCTACCGCATTGTGGACGGCGAGGGTCACAAGGTGACACGCCCCATCGTTGAAAGCCAGTTATCCGCCGATGCGGTTGAGCTCGGCAAATACGACCACTACATGCAGAAAGAAATTTTTGAGCAGCCGGGTGCCATTGCCAATACGCTTGAGATGGTGATGGGCGCATCGAGCCTCAACAGCGGCCTGTTCGGCGCAGAAGCCGAAGAGGTGTTCGCCCGCGCTCAACAAATTTTGATCCTGGCCTGCGGCACCAGCTATCACTCGGGCCTTGTGGCCAAGTATTGGTTAGAGTCCTTGGCCGGCATTCCCACCAGTGTGGAAATTGCCAGCGAGTATCGCTACCGCGACTCGGTCGCTCAGCCCAATACGCTCTTAGTTACCATCTCCCAATCCGGCGAAACCGCCGATACACTGGCGGCCTTACAGCACGCCAAGAGCATGGGCCTGCGCGACACCTTGTCGATTTGCAACGTGCCTGAGTCGGCACTGATCCGCCAATCGAAATTGCGCTTCTTGACGCGTGCCGGCCCCGAAATTGGTGTGGCCTCAACCAAGGCGTTTACCACCCAATTAGCGGCTCTGTTCTTGCTAACCTTGGTGCTCGCCAAACAGCGCCAGCGCTTAAGCGAGACTCGCGAAAAAGAAATTCTGGAGTCCCTGCGTCACCTGCCCGCAGCCATCAACAAAGTATTGGAATGCGAACCCTTTGTTCGTCACTGGGCCAAGCGTTTTGCGACCAAGCACCACACCTTGTTCCTGGGCCGTGGCGTACATTTCCCGATCGCCATGGAAGGCGCTCTAAAGCTTAAAGAAGTGACCTACATTCACGCCGAAGCCTATGCTGCCGGCGAGCTCAAGCATGGCCCCCTGGCCCTGGTCGACAGCGACATGCCCGTCGTCGTCGTTGCACCCAACGACGCCTTGATCGAGAAGTTAAAGTCCAACCTGCAAGAAGTTCGCGCCCGTGGTGGCGAGCTTTTTGTCTTCGCCGATCAAGACGCCGTGATCGAGCCGGGGGATGGCATCAACATCATCAACCTTGGTGATCATGCTGGTTTGCTATCACCGATTTTGCATGTCATTCCGCTGCAATTGCTTTCGTATCACGCAGCTTTGGCTCGCGGTACGGATGTGGATAAGCCTCGGAATTTGGCTAAGAGTGTTACGGTGGAGTAGGGCGTTTAGGTCGGATGTACGCAAGGAATAAAGTGCGTCGGATGGTAATAAAGTGGGTCGGGCTCTTAATTTGAATGGCGCAACTTGGGCGAATTCAACCGGTCGTCGCAACACAGGTTTATTGTAAAGACTTTAAATACTGGTTCAAGATTTCGGCTGGCGTCTTC
>JANLRI010000223.1:0-22853 GCA_031361565.1 Betaproteobacteria bacterium
AGCGCTTTTGGGTGGCACGTTCGACTTCATCACAAAAGACCGTAACGCCTACCCCGTAGTGGGAATCCCGGGCAACACCGTAGCCAAATTTTAGTTCGGTCTGCGCCAGCGCGGGCGTGATAGTCAGGACGGTCAGCAAGCTGAGTCCCAGCGTCGATAATTTCATGTTGTGTCCCCATAGATTATTTTGTTTATTGCCTCGCGCGAACCGCTATCGAATCACGATAGGGGCTCACTAAAAGCACCATGAATATACACGATTCTGGGCTAGTCATGATACCAGGCGACCCCTATCCGATCACCAACGAGCCCCTGCGTTAGACTCAAGCCCATGGAACCTATTCAACGTCGCAAGCTCTACCACGAGGTGCTTGAGCGCCTGCAACATCGCATCAAGACCGGCGAACTTGCGCCAGGCGATCACCTGCCTTCTGAGCGCGAATTGATGGAGTTCTATGGCGTGGGTCGTCCGGCCGTCCGTGAAGCACTTCAGGACATGGCCCGCTCAGGTATCGTTGAAATTACCCATGGTGAGCGGGCACGGGTGGCGGTTCCAACGGCCCAGCTACTCGTCGAACAGATGGCCGGTGGCGCGCAACATCTGCTTCGTATCCAGCCCGACATGCTCGACCATCTCAAGGACGCACGCGTTTTTCTGGAAACCGGGATGGCGCGACTTGCCGCCGAACGAGCCACGCAAGAAGACGTACTGCGACTACGCCAGCGGCTGGCGGAACATCGTCTCGCCTTAGCCCAGCAAGACGAATTTTTGGCCAGGGACAAAGCCTTGCACCGCGAGATCGCGGCAATTAGCGGTAACCCCATCTACCCGACCATTGTCGAGGCTCTTTTCAATTGGGCCAGCGAATACTATCGTTCAATTGTGCGCGCACCAGGCCTTGAAGCCTTGACGCTTGCGGAGCACGAACGCATCATCGAGGCGATTGCGGCTCACGATGGCGCCGCCGCTGAGCAGGCCATGAGGGATCATTTGACTAGGGCTAACGAGCTGTATCGGCGCATCGAACCATAGTTGACGATCTTCGCTGAGTGATGTTCATCGAGGACATCAAGCAACACAAGCGGTGGATCGCTCGCCCGGTACTGGTTGCGCCGGGCCTCACCGGTTTCGGCACTACCAGAAGCCCAAGGCTTCTTGAAGCTCGGGATGGCGCTGCGCTTTCTTCTCAAGGGTGACTCCATCGACGGTGGCCTCCCAAGCCTGTCTTAAGGCTGTCACACCGGCCCCGACGCCGGAGGGATGCCCGAAGATTCCTCCTCCAGCCGCGAAAATTAAATCGCTCGACTGCTCTCCGGCAATCGCTTCTGCGGCATGCCAGGGATCGTCCCAGGTCTCCAGCCAGTAGCTTGTGTGGATTCTTTCGCTCAAGTAATGCGCCGAATACTTTCTGAAATTTCAGCGCGATCAAATACCTTTAACCAATCATCGCGCATGAGGCGGGGCTTTCCGAAGGTAATGGCTTTATTGCAAGCGTCTGAGAACTGACCGGGAATTTCCTTAAAGATCACAGCCGAGAGAATGGTCATATGTCCCAACAAGAAATCTCGGGCGCAATCGGCGGGCACTCCTCGAGACACCACTTCATCCATCGCTTCACGCATCACATCCAGAAGCGTGGCACAGACAGTCTCGGACAGTCCCGGTTCGAGTAGGGCCATTTGCTCGACACTAACCCGATAAGACCGTGTGACCGGTTTATAGATTTCCTTGGCGATCGCTTCACCTAATTCGAAAGCCTCGTCTGGGCCCTGCATGAGAGCGCTTACTATCGATTGAGAGGCCCTATGGCTACCAAAATAATCTGGTGCGCCTGCGGTATGCACTTCGGGATTAAAGATGCTCGGATGGCAGGGATGCGCCACGAAATAAGTCAAATCGGCACGCTCAGGCAAGTGCCCCGCGAACGGCGCGGCAGCGTCCAGGGTCATGACCATCGTACCCGACTGTAGGCGCGGCGCGATCTCGCCTGCAAGCTTTCCAATCAGGGTATCCGGCACGGCCAGAATCACAACATCGGCATCCGCAAGTGCCGTGTCCACGGATACCGCAGTCAATCCCAATTCATCCTTCAACCTGGTTTGTCCAACCACACTAGGCTCGACATGACGCACCGCAAAAGCAGAGCCCATTAAATTTTTGGAGAGGCGCAAGCCCATTTTGCCGCCAGCGCCAAAAAGGGCGATTGAGATCGTCATCGGTAAATGCCCTCTATAATTAGATTTTGATGGACTGATGTAGTCATTATACCAGAGGCATGAACGAAAAAAACTGCCGAATCGCCTTTGCAATCCAGCAGTTGAGGTGGTACTTGATCGAGCCTAACTTCAGCGCGCTCTCAAGGCCAGGTTAGTAGTTTTGTTGTTCACCTGGCTACAAACTAGCCGAAGTACCCATAGAAAAACTAACGCTTCCAATGGTAGGTATCGATAGGGGTTTAGACATTGGATCACCTCCTTTCAAGGACGCGGGCTATTCCGCCTCGCTAGCATAGCTGATAACAGCGATCAGACCTTGCGCTTCTTGCAAAGACCAAGACCCGCGAGCGCCAAACCTACCAGGCCAATCGTGCCAGGCAACGGAACTTCGTTTGGTGGGCGAACTGTGTAGGAATAAACAACTTCACTGCTACAGCCCGCTTTAGTCACTTGACTAGTACCGATATTTCCGCCGTTGCCGGTGACATTGAGCGAGGATGTCGAATCACAGTTCACACCTAAAATCCCACCCCCAGCGACCGACAGACTCGCCAAAATCGAGCTTAAGTTGAGGATGGCGCTGTTCGAAGCAGTGAGAGGGCCAAAGGTGCTCGTTTGACCCACTGCCAGCGTTTGAACGCCTGTGGACACAGTCAAGGTATTAAAAGGAGTGCCTGCAATTAAGGTGTTCACCGCGCCGTTCGAGCTTCCGAACACTAGGTTGACAATGCTTGTTGCGCCAACCGCCTCGGCACCAGAGGCATTGTTCGTGAGCGAAATTGTGGATAGCATTGAGCCACCCAAAGTCAGGCTGGCGCCCGTCAAGGTTCCCAAGTTCGAGTCAAACAAACCCAAATTTAAGGACTGATGAATATTGGTGGTTTGCTGAGGATTGCTCGAAAAAATCGTCACCGTTGCTGCTTGGGCGGAGCTTGCAAGTGCAATCGATGCGGCTAGAAAGGAAAGGCTTTTCATCGTAAAAACTCCGTAACTCGTTTGAAGATTGAAGCGATCATTGCCGATTGGCGGTGTCGCAATGAAGTTAGTTAAGCGAATTACGTGCCAGGGTTTGTTTTTAAAAATAAATCTCTTAAAATCAATGGCTTACCAGACTGAATTGAACAAGCTTTTCGTTCCTTGTAAACTTCGCTGACAGCCTCCGTGATTTTCGTCAGTCTATTTTGTGACTGATTAGAGCCTGCGATCCAACCTGAATTTCGACGCAAGCACGGCCTCGGTGCTTGACCTTGCGCCCCATCAGCACAGTCTCGGTATTTTGCATCTTGTTACTGACCATGCGCCCTTCAAATGGCCAGAATGCCGAGGATGACGTTGGTAACTTCCAGTGAAAGCGCGCTAGCGGCGACGACCGCCTTGACTCGGTCCACGTAGGCCGCATGGTCGGGGTACAGCAACGCTAACTCGGCGTTGTCAAACGGAGCCCAGACGCCCACAGTGCCACATTCCCCCCGATCAGCGCGGGCGCGGGAGGATGTCCGCACGAGCCATTAGTTTTGTCGAAGTCGTTTGATCAGAGGTGCAAACAAGCCCATCAGCCCTTGCGGAAAAAAGGCCAGGATGATGATCAGTACGCCGCCCAGGATGATTTTATCGGCATAACCCCCCAGCGACAGGAACTTCTCTTGAGCCAGGATCATCGCTGTGGCCAACAGCGGGCCGAGCAGCACGCGTCGACCGATCAGCACCACGGCGGTGAGCATCAGGATAAGGAAGTAAGCATCCAAAATATCGGCACTAACATACGCTCTTTGGTAGGCGTAGAGCCAACCTGCGGCCGCAGTGAGTGGCGCCGAGAACAGGAACACGCGCAGGCGAACCGTCTGCGGGTCGATCCCCGAAACGATACCCAGCCGCGGGTTCAGATGAGTCATTACTGCTGCCGACCCAAGCCGCGAACGACGAAAACTATCGACCAGATAAAGGGTTAGCATCAAAAGGGTGAAGGCAATCGGCCAAAGCTGAGGGTCATTAGTGGCCTTGATGGACAGGCCAGCAAACGATAGATCGAGCGGCGGAATGCCGCGAAGTCCATCAGAGCCACCCAGGAAGGACCAATTTTGGGCGACGGTGGTCGCCACCACAGCGATGGCATAGGTCACCAGGGAGAACACGAATTCACGTAGGCGCAAAGTGATCAGGCCCAGCACGGCCGCAAACAGCAAGGCGGCGGCAATCGAAGCGGCCAGGGTCGACCAGCCGCCCAGCCCGAGCCGGGTGCTCAAAAGCGCGGTGGTGTAGCTGCCGACGGCGAAGAACACTGTGTGCGCCAAGCTGACCTCTCCCAGGTCCGAGACGACCAGATCGAGCCCGTAAGCCATCACCGCGAAGATCGCCACCAGCACAAACGCGCTGTACACCGCGCCAGAGCCTCCGAGCAAGCGCGGTGCGACAAAGAGCAAGGCGGCCATGGCGGCCAAGCCGAGGCTTTTGAGCACTGGATTTCTGAGCAGGGATGGAGAAGCTGGCATGTTGGGTTCGCTAATGAGCGCCAGCAGCCAGGCCGCCCGGCCGCAGGACCAAGACGGCGATCAGCACCAGAAATGCGGCCGCGGTGGTGTAGGCGGGTGACACGAAGGCGCCAAACAGAGCAGTGAACATTCCCAGCGCCAGGCCTGCGAAGTAACTGCCTCGTACGCTGCCGATACCGCCCAGAACAACCACCACAAAGGTCATGATGACTTCGTCGAAGCCCATTGAGGTCAAGATCGGCGTTCGTGGCCCGACCATCGCACCGGCCAGTGCTACGGCCGCCCCTTCAAAGGCGAATACACCGAGATATACATGGCGCACATTGATCCCCGCTAACTGGGCCAGCGGCGGATCTTCAGCGACCATCCGCACCAGGCGACCGATACGGGTGTGATCGAGCACCCATTTGAGCACGATGAACTCGAAAATCGCCACCACGATGATCGCGACATCCTGAGCGGTCAACCACAGCTCGCCATAGGTGAGTTCAATCTTCGAGAGCGGCGTTTCGAAGATCTGGCCGGTCGACCCGAACACCAGGGCGGCCGCGCCGTGAATGACGTAGCCAAAGCCTAAGGTCATAATCATGATCGAGACCAGGTTCTGCTCAAGCGTGGCCTGCAACATCACCCGCTGCAGCACCCAGCCGACCAGCATTCCCACGGAGATCGCCAGCGGGATGGCCAGCAGATAAGGCAGGCCCAGGCCGGAGATGCCGAACCAGGTCATGAAGGCCCCGAGCATGTACATCTGGCCATGCCCGAAGTTGACCAGGCGCGCAACGCCAAGCAACACCGTCCATCCGATGGCGACCAGTGCAAAGGCATGGCCCATGACCAAACCGTTGATCAATTGCTGACCGAGGTTCATGCTGGTGTAATACCAAATATCATGCTGGCGTGATTCCAAATATCATGCTGGCGTGATTCCAAGATAAGCTTGGGCGATGCGCGGGTTGTCGCGCATCTCCGAGGCCGCCCCCTGCGCGACCACCCGGCCACGCTCAAGCAGCACCAGCCGGTCGACAATGTCGATAGCGGCACGCACGTTTTGCTCGACCAGCAGAATCGTCAAACCCTCGCGCGACAGCATGCGCATGGTTTGCAGCACCGTAGCCACCAAGCGCGGCGCCAGCCCAATAGAGGGCTCGTCGAGCATCAGCACTTTCGGGCCCAACATCAGTGCTCGACCAATGCCGAGCATCTGGCGCTCACCGCCCGACAGTTGCGCTCCGAGATGGCCTCGGCGCTCTTTCAGACGCGGAAACAACTCGAATACTGCGGCGCGGTCATAGAACTTTCGGCCACTCGCCGGGGACGGCCGCGAGAGCACGCTCAAGTTCTCATCGACCGTCATCTGCCCAAACACCAGCTTGCCCTCGGGCACCAAGAGCAAACCCGCGTTGGCCCGCTCATGCGCATCGAACCCCGAGATATCCTGGCCGTCGAGCATCACACGGCCCGACACCTGCGGCTTGCCACGAGACCATCCCGCGCAGGCGTTGACCAAGGTCGACTTGCCTGCGCCATTGCCGCCGACCACACCAAGCACCTCACCGGCATGTAGCTCGACGGCGTCGATTGCCAGCGCGGTGTTGCCGCCATAGGCGACCCTCAAATTGGTGGCGCCAAGCATGATTGCCCTGCCCGTCGCAAGCTCGCTGTTTGCCGTCATCTCGTTTGCCGTCATCTCGTTTGCGGTCATCTCGTTTGCAGCTATCGCCGTTCCATTCGTCGCGGTTTCGTTCACTCTGCCCGCCCCAGATACGCTTCGAGCACCAGCGGATCGCGCTGAATCTCGGCGGGCGGCCCCATCGCGATGCAGCGTCCCTGATCGAGAACGACGATGCGATCGGCCACGGCCATGATCAGGTCCATATGATGTTCGATCACCACCACCGCCAAGCCGTCGCGTTTCAGGCTAAGCAGTTGTTCGGCCAGCCGGTCCATGTCAGTGCCGCCCAAACCGGCGCCCGGCTCATCGAGCAACAGCGCCTTGGCACCACTGCCATGGGCCAGCGCCACCGATAACAGGCGTTGGGTGCCATACGGAATCGAGGACGGTAGGTGATCATGATATTCCTTGGCAATGCCAAAACGCTGCAGACCGGCCTCGGCATTGCGCTCCGCTTGGCGACGACGATTCGCCGCGGTGATCGGTCGCAGCACGCAGGTCGCCAGGCCGCTGTCGGCCGACTTGCCCATGACCGAGATCATGTTTTCGAGCACCGTCAGTTCGTGAAAGAACGCGTTTTGCTGAAAAGCGCGCTTTAGGCCCAAGGCCGGTAAATGATGCGCAGCCACGCCGGTGACTTCATGCTCGTCGAGAAACACCCGTCCCTGGCGCGGCACCATGGCGGTGACTGCGTCGTAACAGGAACTCTTGCCCGCGCCGTTCGGTCCGATGATACCGAGCAGCTCGCCCGCGCCGACCTGCCAGCTGACTTGGTCCAGCGCGACCAGCTCACCATAGCGCACACCCAAGCCCTCAACCCGCAAGACGGCTTGCGCGCTCGTGACCGTTGGCATCGCGCTTTTCGAAGCTGCGCCAAAGTCGCGCGGTGGTGTCGCCGTGGTCACGCCGCTTTACTTGCCAACCTCGACAAGCATTTTCTGATTCTGAACGCTGAACACATAGTGGCGTGACGCCAGTTGCCCATTGGCCGCGAACGACATATCACCAAGAATGGTGTTACCAAACTTGCCACCGCGAATCCGCTTGGCAATTGCTTCGCGATCGAGGGTCTTCAATTCATTGGCGGCCATGGCCCAAACTTGCAGTGAGGCAGCGCCCAGCGCCATGAATTTGTCCGGCGTCAATTTGTGTTGATCTTGCACCTTGGCGACGAAACGCTTGTTGGCCGGGTTGGAAGCGAACGGTTCGACATCAGGAAAATAAATGTCGGCACCGACCACCCCGTTGGTGGCCTCACCAGCAACACCGATGACGCTAGGCGCGATGGTGCCCACCGCCGCCAGCAGCACACCGGGCACACGCGCCTGACGGGCCTGCCGGATCAAGGCCGGCATGCCCAGGCCCTCGCTAGCGTTGATCGCCACCACGACATCGGGTTTGGCCGCTTGCACATTGGTGAGGCCGACCCGGAAGTCCGCCTGAGTGAACGGGAATTTTTCTTCAGCGACTTTCTCGTAAGCGTAGTTCAATTTTTTAAGTTCACCCTCGATCGAGGCCTGAGCGCCATTGCCATAAGCGTCGTTCTGCGTCATGAACGCCACACGCTTGGCCTTGATCCGGTTGGCGATGTAGTCAGCAATGACCGCCCCGTCGAGCGAATTCGAGCTATTAAGGCGCACCGCCAGCGGATTGCCTTCACCCGACAGAATCGGGTCGGCCTTTGAGATGGCCGTAATGTCGAGCACACCAGCGCGGCTGAACACGGGCTGCATGGCCAGAGTCACTGGACTATTCCAGCCTTCGATGACAACCGACACGCCTGCGGTGATGAGCTCGTTCGCCCGCGACACACCGACCGCAGGTGTCGATTCATCATCGCGCGCCTCGATCACAATTTGCCGACCGAGCACGCCACCCGATTCGTTGATCAGTGCAGCCATCGATTGGATCGACTTCACCAAGTGCTGGCCCTGAGGACCCGCGCCCCCGCTCAACGGAAAAATGACACCCACTTTGACGGGCTGGGCGAAGGCGGAGCCAGCAAAGAGGGCCGGCGCGAGTAGGGTGCTACTGCTTAAGACGAGCAAAAGTTTGCGGATTGGATTCATCTCGGCGTGTCTCCATGGAATTTGAATGGGATCAGTATTTGTAACGCTATCACGCGGATCGGGACGTCGATCTTTGAAACTCCATTTTTAAGATTGTCCCAGCCCTGAATCGTCCAGTCCGTGATGATCTACTTGGTCCGTTTGGCGAACCGTAGCGCGCGTTCATTCCCGATCTTGAAGCCGACAACGGCGATCACTGCCTTGATTCGTTGAATGGTTTTTATGTTTTCGGCATTCACTGCGTTCCCAACAAGGTCACAAAATTCCTTTTTGACATACTTCTTGATGTCCTGAAATTCTTCCTTGGCGCTATCAAGAGTGGCGATTCTGCTCGCCAAAATTAGTCGTCCATCTCAGCAAGAAAGTTTTCAGCATTACTGAATTTTCCAGCTTTGAATTCTCTTCGTCTAAGGGCGAGAAGTTTGAGTAGTGCCCTTGTTTCTTGCTGCTTCTCATATTCAACAATGCCCATCACAAGCATTTTGGCTTCACCATTCTGAGCAATGATAATGGGCTCGGGGAGCACGTCACGGTTGACATAGCGCTTGCACCGGGTAGTCCAGATATCCTTCGACGCCGCCGCCATAAAACGTAGCGCGCTTGTAAGGTGCCAGCGCAGCATTCGTTCGCAGCCGCTGCGGCAGGTCCGGGTTCGAGATGAACAAGCGGCCAAACGCAATCGCATCGGCGTAGCCCGCAGCGATCATCTCATTGGCGGAATCGGCGCGAAAGTTTCCGGCCGCAATCAGCGTACCGCGCCAAGCCCTGCGGAACAGTTGCGCCGCCGATGGTACGTTCTGATGATCGACCTCGGCCTGACCTGCGCCACTGGCGCGCGGCTCGATCAAGTGCAAATACGCCAGCCCCATCGCATCGAGCTGGCCGATCAAATAACTGTAAAGCGGCATCGGGTCGGCTTCGCCGCTGTCATTGGCCCGCCCGTAGGGCGACAGTCGAATGCCAACCCGTTGGGCACCACAGGCTTGAACTACGGCCCGAACCACTTCGAGCACCAAGCGCGAGCGATTCTCGATCGAGCCACCGTATAGATCGGTTCGTTGGTTACTGCGCGATTGCAAAAACTGCTCGAGCAAGTAGCCGTTGGCACTGTGTATTTCCACGCCATCGAAGCCCGCGTCAAGCGCATTGCGGGCAGCTTGGACATAGGTTTGGATTAGCGCAGGAATTTCCGAAGTCTCAAGCGCCCGCGGCACGCCTTTGCCTTGCGCAGCGATCGCAGAGGGAGCAATCGGCGGGCGGCCATCAGCTTGCATTTCAGCGCTTGAAAGCCGCCCGACATGCCAGAGCTGCAGAAAGATCGATGCGCCTTTCGCATGCACCGCATCGGTGGTGAGCTTCCAGCCTGCGACCTGTTCACGCGAATAGCTGCCGGGAGTGGCGACCGACACGCTGCTACCGACGGCAATTTGCGAAGCTTCGGCAATGATGAATCCACCAGGGCTGGCGCGCTGCGCGTAGTACTGCGCCATTAAGGCGTTGGCGCAACTACCGAACTGGGTGGCGCGCATGCGGGTCAGCGGAGCCATCACAACCCGGTGTGAAAGCGCGCAATGGCCAATTTGCAAGGGAGCAAAAAGATTCGAAGTGGTCATCGGGTGCCTTGCTGAGGGAATTTTTCAAGGCATAAGATACAAGCAATCCGTCGAAAACTGCATCTGCGTTCCACACATTTAACATGATAAGCACCTCAACGCGGTTGCCCGAAACAAACAGGGAGGAGACCCCTTATGCCTTATCGCACTTTGTTGCTGAAATGCCTCTCGGCCTTGATCGCTTGGCCGCTTGTCGATAGCGCCGCCGCACCCACTTGCGATTGTTTTTCCGCTGAGCTACGCGCCAAGACCGCCCGTGAGGGACTGGCGAATGCCCGTCTCGCGCTACTTGGGCGCGTCATGTTCGTAGCGCCAGATGGGTCGGCCCGTCTACGGATCTTTGAATCATTTAAAGGAGGCTTAAAGCCCCAAGAAGGCGCGACAGTGACCGAGCTGGACATACAGCGACAAAGCGCCGAATGCACCCCCAACGAGGTCAAGGATCGGCGCTTTTCTGTGGGCGAAGAACTTCTTGTTCTGTCTTTCAATACCTCAGTAAGCCTTTGCGATACCTATGCATCAGATCATTACTTGGTGCAAGAGTTCAGACTTTTGTTGGCAAAATGAGTGCGATTACGCTTCCTCTGCCAATCTACTTACCACGATACATTGCACACAGCTTGTGTCCGTCGAGATCGCGCACATATGCGAGGTGCATTGCCCCCATAGCGCCTTCGCGTAAACCAGGGGGTTGTTCGATGGACTGGCCTCCCTCGGCGACGGCTGCGGCGTGAAACGCCCGTACCTGCTCAGGTGAACTGCACTTAAAGCCGATCGTTCCGCCATTGGCGAAGCTGGCCGATTCGCCATTAATCGGCTCGGTCAAGCAAAACGTGCCGCCTTCATGGCGGTAGAAGAGCCGGGCATGACCTGTGCTGTTGGCATTGCGAATGGCGTCGCCAACGCCTATGGTTTTGAGTACCGCATCGTAAAAGCGTTTTGATCGCTCAATATCATTGGTACCAATCATTATATGGCTGAACATATCGACTCTCCTGGGGTGATGGTGGATGGAAAAGTAACCCCCAAATTGTATCCATTGTTACATTTCCAGGTGGAGTGACTGACTCGGTCGCGCATGCGCCCGCTCTTGACAAGTTGCGCGTTGAGGCGATGGCATCATGTTAAATTTTATAACGTGCAACCGCCTGCTCATCCCATTGAATGCCACTTCCTGGCCGATCCGGCACCACCACCTGTCCATCCTCAACTGCAAAAGGATCTTTCAAGAAAGGATTGCCCCAGTCGCGCCATTCCACCCAATCGGCCGATTCGCTCACCCGCATCAGGTGGGCCGACACCTCGGGGTACAGATGGCTCGAAAGCGGCAGTCCCGCCGCACCCGCGATGGCCGCCGCACGCATCCAACCGGTCACTCCACCGATGCGCATCAGGTCGGGCATGTACAAGTCGGCTGCGCGAGCACTGATCGCTTTCAGAAATTCTCGATGACCATAAATGTTCTCACCGATCTGGATCGGCGTTTTAATTTCTCGCGCAATTTGCGCGTAACCCTCAAAATCATCATAGACAATCGGCTCCTCAAACCAGTACAAGCCTTGCCCGTCGAGCGCATGGAGGCGCTGCAATGCTTCGCCAAAGTTCAAGCCCTGATTGAAATCGGACATCAATAAAATATCGTCGCCCACGGCTTCGCGAACGATGCGAATGGCCTGCAGGTCCTCCTTCAGCGTGGGCCTGCCTAGCCGGATCTTGATCGCCTTAAAGTTCCCCTCGGCCACCAGTTCCTTGGCCTCTTGAGCCAACCGTTCTAAGGGTATGAGCCACAGGCCGTTAGTGTTATAGGCGCGGCAGCGTCCGGTACTACCTCCCAACAGTTGCGCTAAGGGGCGGCCGCTGGCTTGGCCGAGTGCATCCCAAATCGCCATATCAATGCCCGAGATCGCGATCATGGTTGTGCCTTGCCGTCCGTGTAAATGCAAGGTTTTCATCGCCTCGCTAAACACATCGAGCGGCGCAAGGACCTTGCCCTTGAACATCTCTGCGATCAATTGAATCATGCTGTTGATGGAGGGCACGGCACTATGCAGATAGGGCTCGAGGTAACTACGCCCAACCACACCTTCGCGAGTGCGCACATCGATCAGGACAAATGGCCAGTTTGGATACGCACCGACCTTGGATTGGATCGGACGGCGCAGGGGCACGGACAGGCTTTTAATCTCGATGCTTTCTAGCGTCAAGGTCGGTAAGGCTGAGGGAACAGTTGTACTCATTGCGGCTCCAACGGAAAGTAAGATAAATCATAGCGCTTATTGGTGCAAGTCAAAAATAAGGCTAAGACGCGCCTTGCGACCCTAGGCGGTGATGTCACGTGAGCGCTATCCCGCGCTGACGTCGGTACCCACCTTGCGTGAAACCAGCATGATTGATTTTGAAACCAGTAGTACCACCGGCATTCTTGCACCGGCCGGGACGCCGCAGGCCATCGTCGAGCTGCTCAACGGGGCACTACGTAAAGCCTTGAAGGAGTGCCTGCGACAGCCACGCACACGTGCTTGGCCCTTTCGCTCGACACCCACTGGCGGACGATCGTAACGTTACTGAATCAATCTACTCTAAATCAGTATTCCAAGGAATCAGCTTATCCTTCGAAGCGAGCAGCCAAGCCCGGATCTCACTCTTGCGGACCTTGCCGTTGACGGTTTTCATCAGTTCATTCACGAAAATCAAATGCTTAGGCGTTTCGGGCCGACTTAATTTGCCTTCGCAAAACTGAATCATCTCGGCCGCAGTGGCACTGGCATGGGTTTGGCGTTTGACCGCGACCGCGAAGACGGCTTCTCCCCACTCAGGGTGTGGCACGCCAATGACGGCAACTTCTTGGACCGCCGGATGTTCACTGAGCACCGCTTCGACGGTACTTGGAAAGACATTAACCGCACCGGTAATGATCATGAATTTCTGCCGGTCGAGCAGATACACATAGCCGCGCTCGTCCATTTTTCCGATGTCATTGGTGCGCAGCCAATCGCCGCGCATGACCTCGGCAGTGGCCTCGGGCAAGTTCAGGTAACCCGCCATCACTCCTGCGCCGCGTAGCCAAATCTCGCCTTTCGAATTAGGCGGCAGCACCTCGCCTTGCTCATCACGCACCGAGCATTCGAAATGCACACCGACCCGACCGATCGACTTAAGGAGCTCCGGTTCGCTCGCCAGCGCGAGCTGGTGATCGGCTTCGGTGAGCACGGTGAGCCAACCACCCGTGGTTTCGGTTTGCCCGTAGGTTTGAATCATCGCGACGCCAAAAAGCGCACGCGCATCACGGATCAATTTCGGCGTCGCCGGGGCGGAGCCATACATGAAGAAACGCATGGCCGACAAGTCGCGCGGCTGGGCCTGCTGCTCGATCATGGCACGCTGCATCATGGTGGGCACCATCAAGGTTGTCGTGACGCGGTGGCGCTGCAAGTCATCCATAAAGCTGGCAATCTGAAAGCTACCATCGGGAATAACGTTGGTCATGCCATTGCTGAGGCTATAGACATTCATCAGTACCACAACCCAGGCGGAGGCCGCGGGCATCGACCAGATATCGTCAGGACCAAAGCCAAAACCAATCGTGCAGTGAACAATAATGTTGGCAATCCCACCCTGGGTGAGCATCACTCCCTTGGGCACACCGGTGGTGCCCGAGGTATAGCTGTACATGAGCAGGTCGCCAGACTCGAGGGGCGGCCAACGCGACTGCACCAGCCCAACTTGGTCTGTGCTTTGTTCCGCAAGCAGAGTCTCGTAGTCATACGGATACTGATGCTCGCCGTTATAACCCAGCAACACGATGCCCAAGGCCGAAAACTCCTCAAGGTGCTCGTTCACCATACTCTTACAGCGCGCATCCACCAACAATAGTTTGGTGCTGCTGTCGACGAGTACATGACGAATTTCGGGCCAAGCGTACTGGGTGTTGACACCGACGCGAATCAAACCAAGCTTCATGCAGGCAAACAAATGCTCATAGACGGTTATCGATTCCAGGCTCAGAATCGACACCGTGTCCCCCTTCTTGCAGCCCAAGGCACTCAGTACGCTGCTCAGCCGATCGGAACGCTCGTCCATGTCGCGCCAGGTCGCAAAGCGCTCGCCGCAAATATAGGCTTTCTTGTGCGGGAAGTTTCGGGCGATGCTTTTGATCATCTGTCGGGCGAGCATGTCCGTTTCCTCTTGGTCATAGGTGAAAAAATCCGGGCGAATTAAAAGACCGCCTCGTCGGACAAATATAGTGCCAGAATTCATTCCAACGATAAGGCCATTGGATCACGCTGGTACTAACCCATGTGCCTCAGACCTGTTTCAAGGCGGCTCAGTATGGTCCGCCCAACATTGCAAGTGGAAGTATTCATGATGTATCAACACGCGAGCGCAAAGGCCAGTACCTTTGCCGTCTTGCGTCGCCCCCCCCGCCGCAATTGATCGCGCTCTAAGTCGGGCAACACCAGCAGAGCCTCGGCGCCTTCTTTTATCCCATACTTGGTCGTATTGATATATCGGGTATCGATACCCAACACGACACCTTGGGGGAAAACCTATTAGTATTCAACCAACTTCTGACTCGCTGCAATTGGAAAGCCTGCAAAAACGAAGTGCGTAGCTAGTATTCGCGAGGTACCCGAAAAGCATTGATAACATCTTTCGATTGTTGAAACTTAATATGTTTAGACCCTCTCCTGGCGGCGCCTTCGAAGGCCTGCGCGTCATCGATCTCGCTCAAGTTCGCTCCGGCCCAACCTGTGTCAAGCAGTTCGCCGATTTTGGCGCGGATGTCATTCGCATCGAACCGCCACCGAGCTCGGGCCGCACCGAAATGATGACCGGCGCTCGCGACGGCGGGGACATGCTCAACTTGCACCGTAATAAGCGCCTGATCACGCTCGATCTGAAGGCGCCGGGCGCCAAAGAGGTCATGCATCGGCTGGTGCGCTCGGCCGACGTGGTGGTCGAGAACTATCGGCCCGATGTCAAGGAGCGTCTGGGTATCGACTACGACAGCTTGGCGGCGATCAACCCGCGCATCATTCTGGCCAGTATCTCTGGTTTTGGTCAGGATGGCCCGTATCGCGAACGCCCTGGCTTCGACCAGATCGCCCAGGGTATGTCCGGCATGATGGCGGTGACCGGCTTCCCCGGCGAAGGACCGATGCGGGTCGGCGCGGCGGTGATTGACGTGGCGACGGGTCTGTACGCGGCGCTCGGCGTCATGACCGCGCTGCATGAGCGCACTCGCAGCGGGCGCGGACAATGGGTGCAATCGTCCTTATTGCAATCAGGCCTCGGCCTGATGGATTTTCAGGCGTCCCGTTTTCTGGTCGATGGCGAGGTGGCCCAGCAAGTCGGCAACGATCACCCGACCGCCATGCCGACATCGGCCTACGCGACCAGTGACGGTCATGTGAATTTGGGGGCTGGCGGCGAAGCGATGTGGCACGCGCTGTGTAAGGTCATCGACCGCCCCGAGCTGGCCGAGGACCCGCGCTTTGATCTAAGCGCAGACCGCGCGCGTAACCGCCAAGCCTTGAACGCCTCGCTCGCCGAAGTCTTCAAAAAGCACAGCAGCGCCGAATGGATCGCCCGTCTCAATGCTGTGGGTGTGCCGTGCGGACCAATATACAACGTCGATCAAGTCTTCAGTGATCCCCAGGTTGTGCACGCTCGGATGGCCGCGACAGTCCATCATCCAACCCGTGGCGATGTCCAGGTGTTGGCACCCACGGCGACCTTATCCCGAACACCGGGACGGCTGGAACGTTCGCTGGTCGCGGTCGGCGAGGACACCGATGATGTCCTTGGTGAACTCGGTTACGGTGCAGCGGAAATTGCCAAACTACGACACGACCGAGTGGTCTGATTGAACAGAGTACAGGCGACGGTTGGTACGAGTCACCGGGTGTAAAAACGGTGTGGCGAAAAAGACATGTGGTGACCAACAGGAGATTAAACGAATGAGCACGAGCAAGACTTTGGAGCAGGCAAACACAATGTACAAGAGTAGCCCTCCTGCTTTGACCCGACGCGAGCTGCTCCAATTCGCCGCAGCCGCGACGGCGCTAGGGTCGCACAGCCATTCGAGTGCACAGACCTACCCTGCCAAGCCCATGAAGATGATTATTCCGTATCTGCCCGGCGGCGGCGCCGACGCATGGGGACGAACGGTTGCCAGCAAACTCGAAACGGTGATGGGTCAACCGATCGTCTTCGACTACAAGCCAGGCGCCAGCACCACCATCGGCGCCGAGGCGGCCGCGCGCTCGCCCGCCGATGGCTATACCGTATTCATGATTGACAGCACCGCGTTCGCCTATGTGCCGAACATGCGCAAAGTCAACTATGATCCGATCAAGTCGTTCACGCCGGTCGGCATGTTGGGGGTCGGACCGATGCTGCTCTTGGCCAACCCGAGCCTGCCGGTGCGCAATGTGCAAGAGCTGATTGCGCATTCCAAGGCTAACCCAGGCAAGGTCACGATCGCCAGCGCCGGCGTCGGCTCACCGCACCACCTGATCGGTGAGATCTTCAGAAGTCGTGCCGGCATCTCGCTGACCCATGTGCCCTACAAGGGCGCGGTGCAGTACATTGCAGACCTCATGGGCGGCCAAGTGGATCTGGCGATCTCAACGATTACCCCGGCGCTGCAACACATCGCTACCGGCCGCCTGCGAGCCTTGGGTGTATCCAGTGCCAAGCGATCATCGGCGCTGCCCGATGTTCCGGCGATCGCTGAACAGGGGCTGAACGGCTTCGATGAAAAACCCTGGAGCTGCTTTGTTGCACCCAGCGGTGTGCCGCCCGCCATCCTTGAAAAACTTCGCGCTGTATTTCGCACCACGCTCGAGGACCCGGAAGTTTCGGGCAACCTGCGCAAGGTTGGCATGGAAGAAGTCGGCGCCTGGACCCCCGCCCAGATGGCCGATCAAATGCAGGCGGATCTGCTCAAGTGGGGTGAGGTGATCAAGGCTGCGAACATCAGGCTTGATAGCTAAGCCAAATAATCTCCGAGGTTAAGATAATGCCCAACAAGAAACACACCATTTTGATCGTCGGCGCCACTGGCGTGGTCGGCGCCGCCGCAATTGAGCATTTCGCCACCCGGCCCGATTGGCAAGTCATCGCCGTCTCTAGGCGCGTACCGATCTTGCCAGAGGGCGCGCAGCACTTGGCGCTCGACCTGACCGATGCCGCGACCTGCATGGCCGCCAGCTCGAGCCTTGCACATGTGACTCACGTCTTATTCGCTGCGCTTTACGAGCTACCCGAACTGGTTGCTGGTTGGCGCGACAAGCGGCAAATGGCTGTTAATGAAGCGATGCTGCGCAACCTGCTCGACGCGCTGCAAGTGTCGGCCAAGGGGCTGCGCCACATTACGCTAATGCAAGGCACTAAAGCTTATGGCGGTCATGTTGAACCGGCGCCGGTCCCTGCCAAAGAGCACTGGCCGCGACACCACCATGAGAACTTCTATTGGCTGCAAGAAGACTTGCTGCGCGAGCGCCAAGCGCATTCAGCCTGGACCTTCACCGTGTTGCGGCCACAATTGGTGTTCGGTTACGCGATCGGCAGCCCGATGAACATCATCGCGGCGATTGGCGCCTACGCGGCGTTGCAGCGCGCCTTGGGCCAGCCGCTATGCTTTCCGGGAGGCGGACGCTACGTGAGTGCCGCCAGCGATAGCCGAATGATCGCGCGCGCCGCCGAATTCGCTGGCACTCACGAGATCGCGGCGAACGAAACCTACAATGTGGTCAACGGTGACCTGTTGGTTTGGGAAGATATCTGGGCGTCGATCGGCCAGCGCTTCGGCATGAAGATCGGTGCGGCCCAACCCTGCGAACTGGCCAAGGTGATGCCCACGCACGAAGCGGTTTGGAAGAAAATCGCGGGTGAGCACAACCTACAGCCGCTTAGCCTGGAGCAGATGATCGGCAGTTCGTGGCAGTTTGCGGATCGCACACTCGCGCATGGCGCCGTGCATCCGGCAGACTCGGTGCTGAGCACGATCAAGCTGCGCAAGCACGGCTTTGACGGTTGCGAGGATACTGAGGATTCGATTCATTATTGGCTAGAGCGTATGCAAGAGCAGCGCTTATTGCCAAGGTAAAATCATCCTACATTGGTACCATCTCTCGCCAGGCGTCGCTATGCAAAACTCAAACCGAAAACCCTCCTCTGAGCCTACCTCTGAGCCTACCTCTGAGCCCACCTCTAAGTCAATTTTTGAGCCTTCCGCGGTCTTCGATGCACTGGTTATTGGCGCCGGATTTTCCGGGCTCTATCAATTGCTCAGCTTGCGCGACACACTCGGCCTAAAAGTACAGGCGCTTGAGGCGGGTGACGGAGTGGGTGGTACTTGGTACTGGAACCGCTATCCCGGTGCCCGTTGTGATTCGGAAAGCCACTCTTATTGCTACACGTTTTCTGAAGAGCTGACGAAAGAGTGGGAATGGTCCGAGCGCTATCCGGGTCCACCTGAGATCTTGAGTTACCTCAACCATGTCGCTGAGCGTTTCGATCTGAAGCGAGACATCCGTTTTAACACTCGGGTCACTTCAGCACATTACGATGCACTTGAAAATCTTTGGCGCGTGAGCACTTCGCAGGGCGAGCAACTGAGTACGCGTTTTCTAATTGCTGCGGTAGGCTGTCTTTCAACCGCCAATATTCCTGACATCCCCGGGCTCGATTCGTTTGAAGGGCGCTGGTACCACACCGGTCGATGGCCGCATGAAGGCGTAGACTTCACCGGTGCCCGGGTCGGACAGATTGGCACCGGCTCGAGCGGCATCCAGGCCGCACCAGTAATTGCCGAAAGCGCCGCGCATCTCACGGTATTTCAGCGCACAGCGAACTACAGCGTTCCTGCAAGAAATGCTCCACTGAGTGGCGAGTTCAAACAATTCGTGAAGGACAACGCCGCGGAGATCAGACGGGTGATGCACTCCACGTCGAATGGGCACCCCTTCACCATTTCGGAGCGTCTGGCCTTGGATAGCTCACCGGAGCAACGCCAAGCACTCTACGAAGCCGCATGGGAAAAAGGTGGCCTACAATTTCGTGCCACCTTCCATGACTTGCTGATGAGCAAGGCGGCCAACGACACAGCGGCAACATTCATTCAAGACAAGATTCGCGAGATCGTCAGGGATCCACTTACGGCGGCTAAACTTGCCGACATCGACCACCCCTACGCAGCCAAACGCCCGCCCATCGACACCGACTATTTCGAAACTTTCAATCGCAGCAATGTTTCCTTGGTCGACATTAAGGCCTCGCCTATCGAGGAAATCACGGCAAGTGGCATTCGTACCAAAGACGCCGACTACCCGCTCGATATCATCGTGTTTGCGACAGGCTTTGATGCCATGACCGGTGCACTTCTTAGCATGGATATTCGTGGACGAGACGGGCTCTCTCTGAACGAGGCCTGGGCTAACGGTCCGCGCAACTATCTTGGTTTACAAGTGGCAGGGTTTCCCAACCTGTTTACCATGACAGGCCCAGGCAGCCCCTCGGTACTGTGCAATATGCCGGTTGCCATCGAACAGCATGTGGAGTGGATTACTGCTTGCATCGGCCACATGCTTAAGCATAAGCTGTCTCGCATCGAGACCGAGGACGCGGCGATGGACGCATGGGTCGAGCGCGTCAATCAAGTGGCTCAGGCCACCTTACTGCCTCAAGCCAAACATTCTTGGTATCTTGGCGCCAATGTACCCGGTAAACCGCGAGTCTTCATGCCGTTCGCTGGCGGCATGGCGGAGTATCGGAAAATTTGCGAGGGCGTCGCGCAGCGCAATTACGAAGGCTTTATCCTTAGTGCACCGAGATCCATTGATATCTCTTCATCTAAGGACTAGACTTAATCCCTAAAGTTTGAACCTCTAACCGCTGGCCCTTGAATCGCACTCGCCCACCATGCCTTCGACTCAAACCCGCTGGCTCATGCTTGCCCTGCTATTCGCCTGCCGAAGTGGTTTGGGCTTTCAATTTCAAGCCTTAGGCTCAGTCTCCGCCCCCTTGGTCAGCCAATACGGGTTCAGCTACACTGAGATCGGCACCCTAATCGGCTTCTTCATGTTGCCAGGCTTGTTCATCTCACTACCTGCGGGCTTCGCCGGTCGCTATCTACCCGACCGTAATCTCGCCGCTTTGGGTCTACTCGGCTTGGCCGCCGGTGGAGTCATCAGCTCACTCGCCCAGGGCTTCGGCTGGTTCGCTTTCGCCAGAGCAGTGGCGGGTATCGGATTCGTGCTGAGCACGCTCTACATGACCAAGATGATTGCCGACTGGTTCTCGGGCAAGGAGCTCGCCACCGCGATGAGCATTCTCGTCATGAGCTGGCCTTTCGGCATTGCGCTGGGCCAGATCGTTCACACCTGGGTTGCCGCCACAATTGACTGGCGTATGGCGTTTCTCACGACGGCGGTGTATTGCTCGGCGGCGGCGGCGGCCCTGCTCCTGTTTTACCGTGTGCCGGTTCGCGAAGCCCAAGTACCCTCCACGCTTGCCATGACACTGCCGCGCACTGAACTAATTCTCACCTTGCTGGCGGCCAGCGTCTGGGGCTTATTCAACGCTGGCTACATCGCCTATTTAAGTTTTGCGCCGCGCGTTTTGCAGGTCGGCGGTTACGGCGCAACCCAGGCTGCTGCCGTGATCAGCATCGCGAGCTGGGTGATGATCATCTCGGCCGCCGTGTGCGGTCAGATCGCCGATCGCACCGGCAAGCGCGATCTGATCGTTTATGTCTGTCTGAGTGGCGCCATCGTGGCATTACTGCTGTTGCCCTTTACAGAATATGCGGTAGCGGTGAGTTTGCTTTTCGGATTGATTGGCGCAGCCCCCGCCGGGGTGATCATGGCGCTGACCGCCGAGGCGATGGCGCCGCAGCGACGTGCGTTCGGCATGGGCGTGTTCTTCAGTTTCTATTTCGTCATCATGACCATCGCGCCGCCAATCGCCGGTTGGATGTTTGATCGCAGTGGCAATCCCTATGGCCCGATCGTGTTCGGCGCGGCGCTGATGGCGGCGGCGATATTGGCGCATGTGGCGTTTCGCAGGGTGCAAAATTCGCGGATCGCTTAGGCGGCGACAACCCGAGCATGAGCGAAGGTCGCATGCTCGGGTATGACATCAGAAACACATTTAAACGGAGACACCTTTCCTTTAGCTTGGATGAAATCTCGCTTGATTCGAACAGAATCAAGCATATCCCGCCCGAGGCCCGGTAAGTCTCTCTTGGGCTCAGTCTTCACTTGGCTCGCAAAAGCGGATTCTGTTTTGCGAAGGATCAGTGACGACCATCACCTTACCCCAAGGGGCATCCTCAATCGCGGGGTTCATATGCTTATAGTTCTTAGCAACCAGTTCCTTCTGAAACGATTCAATCGCGCCCATCGTTACATAGGCTACTGATCCAGGGCTCGCATCGCCGTGATGTCCACTCAGGTGAAGCACAAAACCGCCCCGCGACACCTGACAGTAGAGCGGTGCGTTGGCGTCGAAGCGATGCTCCCAATCGAGCCGAAAGCCAAGGAAATCAATGTAGAAATATTTTGAGCTGGTCTCATCGAACATTCGAAAAACCGGCGAAATTTGATGGCACCGAAAGTTTCCATCTTCCTCCGCTTTGATTTTCGCGGAGAGTGCATTCCAGTCCGAAAGCCCGAATTGATGGGCGACCGCCTCCAGCGATTGACCGTGGGTAATACTGATGTCTGATTCAGCCAACTTGGCTCTCAGCATAGTGGCCATCGCCTTAGCATGTAAAAACGTACGCATTGCTCATTCCTTGTTTAAAGGGCATGACCATCAGCGCTCACCTTACTGACGAAAACGCCAATTACAAAGAATGGCTAAAACATTCTTGGACATCTTCACCCTACCCCTTAGGAGCGTGAGCGGCAGGCGGTGCCAACCTACAAGAAATGTATCATCAATCGCGTTTGTTTTGCTCTGCGGCCATCCAGTCGGATCCAGTTACGACAACAGCAAGCCACCGTCTACATCAACCGTCGTGCCCGTGACGAAATCGTTTTCGATGACAAACAAAATGCCCTTGGCAACTTCGTGCGCAGTGCCTGCCCGAGGGATCAGGTGGTTGGCGGTCATTTTCTTGTAGAGCGCTGTACGGTCGTCGCCTTGTACCGCCACCATGGGCGTATCAATTGCACCCGGTGACACCACATTAATCCGACGCGGTGCAATCTCGGCAGCGACGGCTCGTGCAAGTGCCTCAACGGCGGCGCCGACGCTAGACAGTGCAACCTGGCCTGGCTTGGATTTGCGTGCCGGTGAGCCGCTGACCAACACTATGCAGCCTCTTTCGGTGAGGTGTTTGCCGCCTAAGCTGACAACATTGGCATAGCCCCAGAGCTTGTCGAACGAGGCCTGATAGCCGTCAAGGTCCATACTCATGAAGGGTCCAAGCGCACGGGTGCCACCGGTTGCGGCGCTCACCAGGATGTCGTACGGAGCCAAGGACTCAAAGAGAGCCGACAGCGCGGCCCGGTCGCGCACATCACACTTGGCCGCAGTCACACCCTTGGGGAGTGGGCCTGCCCGGTCGGGATTGCGACTGACTACCGTGACCAATGCGCCCTTAGCCGCGAGCTGCTCGGCACTCGCCAGACCAATGCCTGACGTTCCACCGAATACGATTGCTTTTTTGCCTGAGAGTTCCATGGTGTGACTGTCCTTTGTTGGTGAGGTATTGGCGAGTGCCGGTTCGTATGAACTTTACCTCAACGGGTCGACCCCTCTCGCCTCTGTATTTTTC
>JANLRI010000025.1:0-5673 GCA_031361565.1 Betaproteobacteria bacterium
CTGGCAATAGCCTCACCTAGTTGATTTAAGACCACGCGCGCATGCACCTGCACGCCAAGGGTGTCATCAAGGGTTGCCCCGCAAGCCCGTAGTGCAAACATCAGCCTCGAGTGCGTGACGATGCCCGCGCCACGGCCGTCAAGGTAGTCACGAGACTTCTCTAGCAGAAGGACATCAACGCCCTGGCGCAGCAACATATTGGCAGCCATGAGACCACCAAGAGAACCCCCGATAACAACGACCCGACACGCCATATTGTTTAACACGCTTTACCCCAAACCCGGTTCAGGTCTTGGCTAAAGCCGCCCCTTCACTGGCTGGATAATTAAGCTCAACAACGATGCCACTGGGGTCATCAAGAAAAATTTGGTAAAGACCGAGCACAGGCACTTCTCGACCTCGAAATGGAACTTTCGCAGCCTTGAGCTTATCAACCATCGCGGGCAAGCCCGTGGCAAAGAAGGCCACATGATCCACCGCTCCGCTGCCGTGCAGGCCTGTATTGTCACGCTCACCTAAATACTCATTCAAACCGTTGGGATCGCTTGGGTCTAAGCCAATAACGTGCACCACTGCATTGGCGTAGTCACTGTGATCACCGGAGTAGAGCCATAGCCCAGGGAAAGGAAACGGGGGCCTGGGGCCAACCTCGAGCCCAAGTATCGCGGCGTAAAAACGCTTGGTCGCCTCCAAATCCATGGTGCGAATCGAGAAGTGGTTGAGTGATAATTTCATGCAGCTTTTCTCAGTGCCTTTAGAGCGGGCTTTAGTGTGGGTTTCGACTTGGCAGAAGCCGCGAGAGAGGAATTACAGAGAATGGACTTCGCCTGCAAAACATAAGCCTGAACGCGATCTCGAATGATCAAATCGCGTATTGGCGAGGACAGCACCTCGACGGGACCGACACCCTCGATTTTCTGACCATACACATGCGGCCAGATCCCGAGCGAGTAAATCAGTCCGCCATGCAACCCCATTAGCAGAGCTTGCTCTCGAACACTCGGCTTGGCACGGGAACGAATCGCAAAGGCCTTGCGGGTTTCTCGAATAATGCGCGGAAAAAATCGCTCTCTCATCATTTCAAAATAGCGTGTTGGAATCACACCGTCACTCAAGCCAGACCCGACAATAATGCGAATCCATTCCGGGGTGAGTATCACCGCCAAGTAGCTTTCGTAAAGAGCACACAGCTTTTCCTCGAGCGGCAAGGGTCCGTCAAGCAAAACTTCCCAGCCCGGATCCCATCGACCCACAAAAAGCTCTTCATATACCCGATCAATCAAAGCTTGTTTCGTAGGAAAATAGTGGTAGAGCAAGGTATGGGCAATGCCGATTTCCTTAGCGAGATCGCGAATTTGCGCATCCAAGCCCCGGCGCGAGAAAAATTCAATCGCGCCCGCGACAATTTGCCGCTCACGGTCTAATGGACTGAGCCTCTGTCGAACCTTGAGGGGCGCACTAGCTTGTTTGCGGGTTACCATATATTGACCATCTGTTCAGTAATGATGCACAATATTGAGCAAATGGTCAACAGGAAGTTTTGAAGCCGAAAGTCTTCACTCGGAAAAATGGAACTGACAGGAAGCACCTCTATTCGCCAACCGATCGCAGTCGTCTGGTCAGCGCTTAACAACGAAGAGATTTTGCGGCAGTGCATCACTGGGTGCGAGTCTCTCGAGCGCCTCGATGCGACTTCGTTGATCGCAAAACTGGCCGTCAAGTTAGGCCCGGTTCGGGCGAAGTTCAATGGCAAAATCAATATGTCGGAAGTCATTCCGCTTCAAGGCTACACCTTAGCGTTTGAAGGTTCGGGTGGCGCCGCCGGATTCGCTAAGGGCTCATCAAAGGTCGCGCTTCAATCGAGCGATACTGGAACGCTGATAAGTTACACCGCTCAAGCCTCAGTGGGCGGCAAGCTAGGCCAAGTCGGCGGGCGCATGATTGATGCCACCGCACGCTCGATGGCTGATGATTTTTTCAGGGCGTTCACGCAAACTCTCGAGGCAGGCGCGGCTCATCCAATCGACGCTAGGCACGAGCAGGGCCTGTCGGCATCAGCGGATGCCCATACCGAAAATTTAGCGAAGCCAAGTACTGTGCTTGCGGCAATCTCTACACCTCTTAAAGACCAGAGCACCTTTGCAAGGGGCCCTACTAAAGATCTGCTCATTGCGCCTAAAGTTGAGACTGAGGGCCAGAGAGTCTATTGGTTTATTGGCGGCATGATTGCCGCCACCGTCCTGATCCTGATTGGAAAGCACTGGTTATGAAGAGCCCGCAGTTTGATTATTTCAAAGCGAAGAGCCTTGCCGAGGTTTTCGCGCTCATCGGAGAGCATGGCGACGAGGCGCGCATCCTCGCTGGCGGGCAGACATTGCTCGCGACCCTGAACATGCGCCTGTCAGAGCCCAAGCTTCTCATTGACATTAATGGCCTGGAAGAATTAAAGGGTATCACTGTTGTTGGTAACAAGCTTCGCATTGGCGCTTTAGTAACTCACACTGCAATCCAGGAATCAAAGCTCATCGCTGAGCAGGCGCCTATGCTAGCTCAAGCCGCTCCACACATTGCCCATCGTGCCATTCGCAATTTGGGAACTTTGGGCGGCTCGCTCGCCTATGCTGATCCGGCTGCGGAGTGGCCGGTATGTGCGCTTGCACTGGATGCCGAAATTGTGCTCAAGAGCGCGCACGGTGAACGCAGAATTGCCGCCAAAGACTTCTTTTTAGGCCTTTATGCGACGGCCGCTACGCCCGATGAAATTATCTCTGCCTGCGAATTTCCTCTGACGTCTTCTGGCGAGCTGCAGCATTTCAGCGAACTCGCAAGACGACATGGCGACTACGCCGTCGTGGGCTTAGCGCTAAGAGCTAAGCGCACTGGCGCCGGCTTTTCCGACCTGCGCATCGCTTTTCTCGGACTGACTGATCGCCCGGCGCGAGCCCTGCAAGCGGAGGCTCTCCTAGGTCAAGGCCAGTCCGTCAACGAGTCGCTTCTCAACGAGGCGGTGAAAAGCCTGTCGCAAGACATTGACGCCATCGGCGACCTTACTCACCAGGCAGCCACAAAGCTGCATATCGCTGGCGTCCTGCTGCGACGCGCAATCGTTTAACAGGTATTTGCACAAAATGAGCATCGAAATTCAATTGACGGTCAATGGCACCGCTGTAATCCGAAGCATTGAGGCGCGCACCCATCTGGTCGACTTTCTTCGAGAGGATCTTGGACTAACCGGCTCTCACTTGGGCTGTGAGCACGGTGTTTGCGGGGCGTGTACGGTGAAGGTCGACAATCAAATCGTGCGCGGCTGCCTGATATTGGCCGCTCAAACCCAGGGTTGCATAGTGGAGACCGTCGAGACGCCAACACCCTCGCCTGCGCTGAAGGCTCTGCAAGAAGCGTTCGTAAAACGTAACGCCTTGCAGTGCGGCTATTGCACTTCGGGAATGTTGATGGCGTGCACAGAGTTGGTCGAAACCCAGCCCCATGCCAATCGCGAACAAATTCGCGAATGGATTAGCGGAAACTATTGTCGTTGCACGGGATATCACGCGATCGTGGATGCGGTTTGCGATGTGTTGAGCAACATGCAGCAAGGTGCTCGCGCATGAATAGCCCTCGCGATCTCCCTCTGCGCACAACGATTGCACCAGTACTCGATGACCAAATTCATATAGGTGCATCTATCCCCAGACCCAACATTCAGCGTTTGGTTCAAGGGCGCGGCCAATACACCGACGATCTGCAAATGCCACGCATGGTACACGTGGTCTATTGGCGGAGCCCGGTCGCTCACGCGAAAATTATTCGAATCTCTACCAGTGGCGCGAAAGATATGCCGGGTGTTGTCGCTATTTTTGACGGCCCTGCGCTGGCGTCGATTTGCAAGCCTTGGGTCGGCGTCCTCGGTCATCTAGCGGGCATCAAGAGTGCACCGCAGTACGCGCTCGCGATGGAGCGCGCATGCTGGCAGGGCGAGCCAGTGGTGGCGGTTGTGGCAGAAACGCGCGCCCAGGCCGAAGACGCCCTACCCTTCGTCGAAGTCGAATGGGAAGAACTGCCCGCGGCGCTAGAAATGAAAACCGCGCTCGATGCCGACACACCCGTCATTCACCCTGAGCTTGGCGACAATTTGTGCTTCGAGCGCAAACTCAACGTAGGGGATGTCGATACAGCGTTTGCATCGGCAGCAGCAATATACGAACAAGAGTTCGCTTTCGGCAGGCATACCGGTGTCACGGTGGAACCTCGCTGTCAGATCGCGGACTGGAACCCGTCCGATGCTCGCTTAACCGTTCACCATTCGCAACAAGCGCCACATATGATGCAGGACTTGTACTGTCGCCAGTTTGGCTTGCAAGAATCGCAGGTGAGAGTCCTCTGCAAAGACGTTGGCGGTTCGTTCGGTATTAAGGTTCACGCCTATCCTGACGACTTTGCAACCGTGGCCATTGCAATTCTTCTGCAGCGCCCCGTAAAATTTGTCGCGGATCGCCTTGAATCCTTTACCTCAGACATTCATGCGCGCGAGCATCTGATCAGAGGGCGAATTGCGGCCAACGCTCAGGGCGATATTCTCGCCTTCGAGATCGACGACCTTACCGGTATCGGCCCTTATTCAATGTTTCCGCGCACCAGCGGGATCGAAGGCAACCAAGTCGTCAATCTGACGGGCGGCCCTTATAAGCATGCTCATTACCGAGCCGCCCTCAAGGTTGTGTTCCTCAACAAAACACCCACCTGCCAATATCGCGGTGTCGGGCACCCCATTGCCTGCGCAGTGACCGAAGGTTTGGTGGATGGCTTGGCCCGCAAACTAGCTCTCGATCCGTTTGAGTTTCGCCTCCGTAATGTCATTCCTGACAACGCTTATCCTGCTACCGGCGCCTCCGGCATCAAGCTTGAGATTCTTTCGCACGAGGCCTGCTTGAATCGCGCTCGCGAGCTAATTGAGTACGAAGGGCTGCGCGCCGAGCAAGCGACTCTTAGAGCCAAAGGCGTTTATCGAGGCATCGGCATTGCCACTCTGATTGAGCTGACTAACCCAAGTGCCGCCTTCTACGGAGTCGGCGGTGCCCGTATTGCCTCTCAAGATGGTGCCACCATCCGGCTCGAGCCCTCAGGAACGATTACGGTCTTGGTCAGTGTTGGCGAGCAAGGGCAAGGTGCCGAGGCCATATTCGCGCAGATCGCAGCCGATGCGGTCGGCCTGCCGATGAGCAAGGTGAAGGTTGTCACAGGTGATACCGATGCGACCCCTTACGGCGGAGGCACCTGGGCCTCGCGCGGCGCAGGTATTGGTGGCGAGGCAGTCTTACAGGCGGGACTCGCCTTGCGCGAGAACATTTTGAAAGTGGCTGCAGTTATTCTTAAGCGTCCTGCGAGCGAGCTCGTCGTCCGCAATGGCGATATCGCTGAGATCATCCCCGGCGACATCAACACGGCTGAGGCAAATTCGAGCCAGATCGTTCTAACCATGAATGACCTCGGGCGAATCGCCTACTTCCGCTCGGACACACTGCCCAACGACTTCACACCCGAACTCATGGTCACGCGTCACTATGCACAGCGTGACTACCGCTTCATCTTCGCCAATACCTTGAACAATGGGACGCCGCATTTGCTCATCGACCAGCATGGGGTTGATGACTCGACCGCAGTCTTCAACAGCCC
>JANLRI010000227.1:0-4859 GCA_031361565.1 Betaproteobacteria bacterium
ATCCGCGATACCCAACATGAGGGCGGCATTGGCTTCGTACAACCCTTTGGTGAGACTCAACAGCGGCATGGTGTGCCAGAGCGGATTGGCGAAGCGCTTATCGACGACAGGTGTGGTCGCTGCGACATAGGCATCCTGCGCGACCAAGCCTTGCAGTTGGGCAAAATAGCGGGCCTGAAGCGCCTGGAGCGTTTCTGGGGCAATCCCCGGCAGGCTTGGCATTGCGGGCATTGCGGGCACGCTTGTCAACGCATTGTTGGGGCTTTCCCCGGTCGCTTTGCTCGCGCTCTTCGTGGTACCGCTAGCCTTGGATTTCACCACCGCCTTCTTCACTGCCACCTTCTTCACTGTCACCTTCTTCACTGCCACCTTCTTCGTCACCATGCTCATTCCTTCAAGATCGAAGCGAATTTTCTCATGAAATCCAAATCACTGAGGCCTGCCTCCCGGTTTGTCCGTCGCGCCGATACGAAAAAAAAGATTCAGGCTCGGAGACGGTGCACCGGCGGCACTGTCCAGCCACACTAACCTCGACTAGGCCGAGGCGCAAACTGGCAAGACCGTAGAGATTCGCCATGAATTTTCCAGGTGCGGGTCCGGGCTTAAAGAATAGTTCGGCCAGATTGTTTTTCATCCCCAAAAAAGTCGCCCTGACTTCTGATCCGACTTCGAATCTCTCAGGCCCGATGGCCGGCCCAAAGCTCGCTTCAATCGTTTCACTGGCTGCGCGCTTGCGCGCCTCTTGACGCATCAGGCGGACCGTGTTTTCCAGCACCCCCGAGGCGAGGCCGCGCCAGCCAGCATGTGCGATGCCCACCACGGCACCGTCAGTAGTCGCAAAAAATACGGGGAGACAATCCGCAGTTTGGATCACCAAACCTAGCCCTCTCCGACTCGTCACCATGGCATCTGCCTCGAGCAGAGCGGAAGGCAAAAGACTTTGCTCCTCGGTCGGATGGAACGCGCTGTTCGATAAGCCCTCAAGAAGCACGGCCTGATTGCCGTGAACCTGCTTGACAAAGCACAAACCTGCCACGCCGTTTAGCTGTGCGAGCAATCGTCGACGATTTTCGAACACGTTTGACCTCTCGTCGCCCACTTCGGCGCCGAGGTTAAGGGACCCAAAGGCTCCCGAAGAAACGCCTCCCTGACGCAGGGTAGAGACGGCTTGGACACCCTTGGGCATTCGCCAATCGGGCAGGTACATTGCCAATGACGGACTCGTTTCAGATTGGGGGCTAGGCATGGGGCTAGGTGGTTTGAAGAGAGGGTGTAAGGTTGAAAATCAATGCAATCCGGAGAGGAGCGAAGTGTAGGGTCCGTCCCTGGCTTGAAGAAGAGGCGCAATCTCCCCTCCCCCTGCCAGAATCAAGACCTTCAAATCATCTGGCAATGGAGCCGAAAAATCGAGTCCTTGCGGTTTGATCTTGAGCTCCAAGGGGTAATCAAACGCCAGGCGCCAAGCGTGTAGCGCCTGGCGCTCTAAGCCGGGCCAGCGCGGGCCGCCATAAAGTGCGTCGCCCAGCAGTGGAAATCCTTGATGTGCTGCATGCACTCTAATTTGGTGGGTTCGCCCGCTGTGCAGCCGACATTCCACCACGCTGGCTGAGCCGCTAATCTGTCCCTGCGCAATTAAACCAAGACGGCGAAAGTCCGTTTTGGCGGGCTTCGCGTGGGCCGACTCTGGCGCAAACGCAGCCATTCTTTGGCGATGCTGCGCATCGCGGCCAATAGAAGCGTCAACGCTGAACACGCTTGGCGCGCTCTTATGAAGAATCGCGAGATAGCGCCGCGCCACGTCTCGTTTTGCAATCATGGCAATCAAAGCCTGTCGACAGCTCTCTGTTTTGGCCACCACCATCAACCCTGAGGTGTCTTTGTCCAAACGATGCACAATCCCGGCGCGCGGCAACTCAAAGTAACCTGCTCCACGGTTCAGTAAGCCATTCATGAGAGTACCCGACCAGTTACCAGGTGCCGGATGCACTACCAGTCCGGCGGGTTTATTAAGCACAAGCAGAGCGTCGTCCTCAAAAACGACGTCCAGCGGCACGTCTTCGGCCACAAAGGATTGCTGAGCCTCAAAGGCCTGGGGGCGCACCACAATCCGCTCTTGCCCGCGTAACTTATACTTTTGTGAGACTGCCATATCATCCGTCCCAACCGCGCCCAAGGCGATCCAGGTTTGCAGGCGACTTCGAGAAAATTGCGGCAATTGAGCTGCCAACCATTTATCGAGTCTTTGCCCCTGTGCCCCCTGTGCGGACAACACAATCGCATCGTCGATATAATCTAGCGGGTCGCTGACGACTATCTGATTCAAAGGCTGGGTCATCGTCGGGCTACTGGTCCGGCGCATTGACAGAACGGCTGGCTCACGGATACACCATCGGGTTTACGGAATGAAGACAATGCAATCACACAATTCTTGGTTTTCTTGGACAGGCCTACGTTCGGCGGCTAGTTTGATCTTGACAGCCTGCATGCTACAGGCTTGCTCGGGCAATAAACTCAGCGACGACAAGACCATCAATTGGACGCCCGAAAAATTATATGCCGAGGCCAAAGATGAGACTAACTCTGGCCGTTGGGCTGAAGCACTCAAGTTATTGGAGCGTCTCGAGTCTCGTTATCCCTTTGGCCGCTTTGCCCAGCAAGCCCAGATTGACCGAGCCTACATTCACTACCGGGAAAACGAGGCCGGCCTAGCCTTAGCGGCGATTGATCGATTCATGCGTTTGCACCCTAATCACTCGCAAATGGACTATATGCTTTATTTGCAGGGTCTTATTAACTTTAACTAGAATCAGGGCTTCTTGTCCAATCTCGGCGGTCAAGATCTCTCGGAGCGAGACCTCAAAGCGGCAAGGGAGTCTTTCGAATCCTTCAAACAGCTCTATACTCGTTACCCAAATAGTAAATATTCTACCGAGGCCGAGACCCGTATGCGCTACCTGCGCAACTCAATGGCCGCCGGAGAAGTACACATCGCTCGCTACTACTACCGCAGAGGTGCTTACGTGGCCTCAGCAAATCGCTCTCAAATCGCCGTGCAAGCTTATCAAGAAACACCGGCGATCGAGGAAGCTCTGTTTATCATGATGTCGTCCTACGAGCGCCTTGGCCTGACCGAACAAAAGGAAGCCAGCAAGCGCGTGCTTGAGCGCACTTTCCCTAAGAGCCGGTATCTAACCGAAGGCCTTCAATTTGCTGAAAAGTCATGGTGGCAGGTCTGGAAGTAATCCAGTCTGAAAGTAAACCCAACTGAAAGTACGGTGCACCTAATCAGCGCAGCCTAGGCAGTCACCTGCCTGAGGTACTCGAGGGCTTCGTCCACACCATTCACGCGCGCGAAGGGCGGCAAACTACGCAGCAGGGTGCGTCCATAGGACTTGCTGCTTACCCTAGCATCGCCAATCACGATCAGACCATAATCCTCTTCGGTCCGCACCAAGCGACCGACGCCTTGCTTCAAAGAAAGCGCGGCAAGCGGAAGTTGGTAGGTTCCAAACGCATCCCCGCCTTCCTTTTTAATGGCCAGACTACGAGCCTTTACGACCGGGTCATCGGGCGGCGCGAAGGGCAGTTTCGCAATCACGACCATGGAGAGTTGCTGTCCCGGCACGTCTACGCCCTCCCAAAAGCTGGCACTGCCCACCAGTATGGGTGCCCTCGCCTTCTTAAAACGATCCAGCAACTCGTGGCGGGGCATTGAGCCTTGCACGAGCAAATCAAAAGCGGGTGCTTCATCGCCCCAAGCACTAGGTTCGCGATGGGCGTTTTGTTTCTCGGTTTTGCTGCGAAATCGTTCAGCAATATCGTCAACTTGGCGCAAGCTTGTACAAAGCACAAAGCAACGCCCTTGATTCTCTTGGACCAAGGGCCAGATTTCATCGACCAAACGATTCGCAAACTGAGGTTGGTTAGGATCGCCGAGCTCATTCAAGACCAGGAGCCGCCCTTGCTTTTCAAAGTCAAACGGACTCGGAGCCTGCAGGCAAGCAACCCCCTCAAGGCCTAAAGCCTTCTGGAAGTGATCGAACTTATTGGCCATGCTCAAAGTCGCCGACAAAAAGATCCAAGAGCGAGGTTTAGCCTCACGGTGCTTGCGAAAGGGCTCCGCAATGGACAGTGGTGTGGCATGCAGAGTCAGTCCGTTTTGGCGCACATCGGCCCATAAAATTCGCTCGGCCTGATTCGCATCCTTTAAGTCTCCGAGCCAGCGTTCTAACCAAACCTTGATTTCTTGCCCGCGCAGAGCTAACCGGCCTAAGTCTTTCGAGAGCTCAGTCATTGACACCAACTGCGCGTTGCACACCGCCAAGCTGCCTAACCAGGCTTGAATCGCATCCGCAAGTCCCTTGTTTTGGCGTAGTCGATCACCATCTGGCTTACCCGGCCCGCCGGCCTCCAAGCGGATTTCCCGCAAGCCTAATTCCATCGGAGCCAATAACTCGAGCCAGTCGGCCAAGCCACGCGCTTCCGCCATTCCCAGGCGTCGAACCTCGCGGCAAAATTCCAAAAGTTGTCGCAAGGAAAGGGAAGCGCCAAAGAACTGACTCGCGACCTCAGGCAATTGATGGGCTTCATCAAAAACAAGCACCTGGGTTTGCGGTAAAAACTCTGCGATACCTTCGTCGCGCAAGGCCAAATCGGCACAAAACAAATGATGATTGACCACCACGACATCGGCTTGCTGGGCCCTTTGGCGCGCCCGGAACACAAAGCAATTGCCATAATCCGGGCAATCTTGACTGAGGCAGTTTTCGCGGGTGGAGACCGCCTTTGCCCAGGCAGGCGCTTCCTCAGAAATACCCAGCGCCTGGCTTCTCTCACCATCTTGACTAATTTCAGCAAAG
>JANLRI010000250.1:0-3644 GCA_031361565.1 Betaproteobacteria bacterium
AAAGACGAGTATTTGCAAAGTACTCACGAAGAACTTGATACTTCTAACGAGGAATTAAAATCTTCGAATGAGGAAATGCAATCTGTGAATGAGGAATTGCAGTCCACCAATGAGGAACTCGAAACTTCGAAGGAGGAAATGCAGTCAATTAACGAGGAGCTCGGCACCGTTAACGGCGAACTTCAAACGAGACTGGTCGACTTGTCGCGGGTCAACAATGACATGAACAACCTCTTGGCGGGAACGGGCATTGGCACTATTTTTGTGGACCACCATCTTCGACTGCTTCGTTTCACACCGGCCGCGAAAAATCTAATTAATTTAATTCCTGGGGACGTCGGTCGGCCGGTTCATCATATCGTTTCTAACATTCTCGACTACGACCATTTAGCACAGGATATTCAGAAGGTTCTCGACACCCTTGAGTCCCTTGAAATCAATATCAAAACCAAGGATCAGAAATGGTACACGATGCGTATTTTGCCTTACCGAACCCTCGGTAACGTGATTGAAGGTGCAGTCATCTCCTTTGTGGAGATCACGCAGACAGTACTCGTACGTGAGGCCTTGCGAAAAGCGAACGAGCTTCTGCGCTTAGCCGTTGTTGTGCGCGACGCGCACGACGCTCTTACCGTCCAAGACCTCAACGGTAAGATGATCGCATGGAATCCGGGCGCGGTGCGGATATATGGTTGGGAAGAAGAAGAGGCAATCTTAATGAATGTGCTAGACCGCATCCCCGCTAAGGCACGCGCTGAGTCCGCCGAAAAGTCTAGGCGAATCGTGCAGGGAGAAGTGTTAGAGCCTTACATCACTCAGCGAATTGCGAAGAACGGCAAAGACCTAACGGTATCAGTGACGTCGACGGCGCTCCTCGACGCCAAGGGACAAATTGATGCAATTGCCACGACCGAACGCTTGCTTTCACAGGGCGAATTAGAAGCCTCCACCTTCAATGGCTAAATTTAAACCTCACCAAGTAGAAGAAGTGATTCTATCAGCGCCTATTTTGAGCCTTTTGCATCGAGCGCAAGAACGCTTTTTAGCAGGACGGGACGCACACTCAGACGCCCCAAAGCCCGAAAGTTTAATGGCCATTGAGTCGGTCGTGCATGAATTGCAAGTACATCAAATTGAACTTGAGTTACAAAATGAAGATTTGCGAATTTCCCAAAACGCACTCTCGGAAAGTCGTGAAGATTATTTTGACCTATATGATCTGGCGCCGGTTGGATACTTTAGCGTCAGTGAAAGCGCAATGATTTTAAAGGCGAATCTGACAGTCGCAAGTATGCTTGGATGTACGCGCGGTTCTTTAATTAATAAGCCCCTCACGCGTTTCATCCATAGGTCCGATCAAGATCACTTTTATTTATGCCGAAAGGCCTCGTTGGACGGCCAATCGGCTCAGTCATGCGAGCTGCGCATGCGCAAAACGGGCGACTCTTATTTCTGGGCGCAAGCCGTAATGACACTCTCGATCAATCGCCAGGGAATTTCTGAGCTATGGATGATCTTGACCGACATCGCAGCGCGAAAGAAGGCAGATGATGAACGAGCGCAATTACTACAACTTTTACAAAGTCAAAATACTGAATTGGCAGCCGCTAAAGTAGCTGTTGAAGAGGCCAATCGTACCCAAGCAAAATTTCTCTTTAACGTCACTGACGAGCTGCGCACCCCTCTCAACGCAATTCTCGGCTTCTCACAGTTGCTCGATGCCGGCCATCCGGCGCCCACACCGTCGCAGAAGCTTCGCATTGACGAAATCTCCAAGGCGGGCTGGAACCTGCTCGCCATGGTCGACAAAATCATCGCGCTCTCAGGAAATAGCAAGGGGAAACCGACACTCAAAAAAGTGCGTCAACGTCTGAGCTAGGCACAAGGCTTTAGTTTTACTTGATGTGTGAAAGTAGTCGTTCCATCTCCTTCTTCACCACAGCGTAGCACTCACAGGACCTTTCCTCAATGCCGGAGCGCTTCAGCACGGTAATGTGCCCCCGTCGATTCAAGATCAAGCCCGCTCGCTGCAAGTTACCGGCGGCCTCGGTGATCCCCTCGCGGCGTACACCCAACATATTGGCGATGAGTTCCTGCGTCATCGTCAAATCTGACGAGGCCGAGCGATCTGCGGTCAGTAATAGCCAGCGACAAAGTCTTTGCTCCAGAGAGTGATGACGATTGCAAGCCGCCGTCTGGCTCATCTGAGTGAGTAAGGCTTGGGTATATCTCAGTAGTATTTTTTGCAGTAGGCCGGCACGATCAAACTCTTCCTTAAGGACACGAGCTTCTAGGCGATAGGCCTGACCAGCCGTTTGTACAACGGCCGAGCTAGACGTGGACTCACCCCCCATGAAGAGGGCGACGCCAACAATGCCCTCGTTGCCTACGCCTGCCGTTTCGGCCGATGCACCGGTTTCGGTGACATAGTGTAGGGAAATGATTGCGGTAAGCGGAAAGTAAGCATGCCGCATTTGCTGACCAGGCTCGTAGAGCATTTCACCCAAGGCCAGGTGAACAGGCTCCAGGTAAGGCACGATTCGATCAATCTCCTCGCGTGGTAGGGCGGCAAGGAGTTGATTTTGACTAGGGTGGGGGATAAGCGCCATAATTTTTTCTGGGTTAGGGATGTGGCGTTGTTTCGAGACCCATACCACGATAACCAATAAATCGAGAGTTTCGATCAAACATGGGTTCACCGCTTACCCGAAATGTTTGCCGCGATCCGTCCGTATTCAGACGGCTAAAATTAAAATCCAGAAACGGTTGGCGAGCCGCAATTCGAGCATGAAGCGTCGCACGCTCAGACTCATCCCAACCGCTCGGCTCTTCTTGTTGTACATCTCCTGACATGGCAGGAACGCGCACCCCCAGCATTTCGAGCACGGGTCCGGAAACTTTAGTGAAGGCACCGGTTTCGTCTTGCTCCCAATACCAATCCGAAGCAAGCTCAGTAAGGCTACGATAGCGGGCCTCGCTCTCCCGCAACTCAGCGGTACGTTCACGCACAGTCTCTTCCAGGAGCTTATTGTAGTTCTCAAGCTTCTTGTAGAGAAGCCTGACCTCAAGCATGTTGTGAATTCTTGTTTTCACTTCAAGCAAATCGAAGGGCTTGCTGATGAAGTCTTTGGCACCCGCTTGCAGCGCGCGCAACTTGTGCCCCGGTTGAGCCGTGAGCACAATCACAGGCATATAACTATCTGCCTCATTGGTTTTGAGTGCCTCCATCACTTGAAATCCGTCCATAATGGGCATCTGCAAATCAAGCAAAATCAAATCGTAGGCGTTTTTTCGGTGCAGTGAACAAACTTCGGGGGGTTGCATTGTTGATGTCACGTCCGTGTAGCCTGCATCCGAAAGTAACTCTAATAGCAAGCTTACATTTGCCAATTGATCGTCTACGATGAGAATTTTAGACTTTAAGAGTTCAACGTTATTTAGAATCATGGTGCTTCCTTAAGGCTGTTCGAATAGTTGGACGGATTTGGCGAGGATGCGAGTACAGGGCTCGGCAACAACATCGGCGCGGGTACTTCAAAGCCGATCTCGATCCAGAATAAGCTTCCGATACCTACCGTGCTTTCGGCACCGATAGATCCACCCATCAATTCGATCAAGCGCTTGCTCAGCACCAATCCAATGCC
>JANLRI010000261.1:0-2519 GCA_031361565.1 Betaproteobacteria bacterium
TCTTCTGCTTCAAGCTGAAACGCCCTCGAAGAGCCGCAATGGAGGCCGCCTCCGAAGAGGCGGCGAAGGAACTTCTCCGGAACTGTTAACTTGAAGCTAACATGGGTGCCGCAATGGAGGCCGCCTCCGAAGAGGCGGCGAAGCGGCAACGATTCCGGCGCACCGATCCCCGCAACATTCCTTGCCGCAATGGAGGCCGCCTCCGAAGAGGCGGCGAAGCTTGGCTTTCTTAGTCACCTTACGAACCCAAGAAAACAGCCGCAATGGAGGCCGCCTCCGAAGAGGCGGCGAAGGGCTTGTCAAAAAGATAGCCGTTAAGCAGGTCGTTTCTTGTGCAATTCGAGCGGTGGGTAGAACGATCCCAAAACTGTTCGCAATATTCGGTTTTCAAAGAGCTAAAAAGCCTTGTGGCTGCTGGGCTGCGAGCGCTCCCCGGGACAAGAGCGGCCACCGGAGCACTCGACGCCCCGGAAACGCTGAAAAGTGCCGGACGAAGACTAAACCGGCGCTTCGACCGAGTGTCTGTGGGACCCAATTTGAGCATGCATCACAATATGACAGGACCGCTAGAGGGAAGTTCCGGGAGTGGTCCAAGGAAGCTGAAACAAGACTTTCCTCGTTCTTGAGGATCGCCGCAGTCGATGAACGCAACATTGTCGAACTCGTGGTGAATTATTCCGCCGATGGCTGCACGTAATGAGAAGACTTCCATCGGATCCAAATCACAAACGAATACGCTGTATTGCATGGACCATCCGAAGGATTTCACGGTCTTATGTACACGTCGTAATCGATTCGGATCGCGGATGTCGTAACAAACTAGGTATCGCTTGCGGGCCGCCATATGATCACCTCGTTGTGAAAGAAAGGTAGTCGGGGATCTCGTTGAGTAGGTACGCTCCGAGCATTCGAGCTTGAACTTCCAGCACCCGCCTATACGAAATGGTGTAGTCAAAAACTGGGTGGGTAACCTCTTGAGATAGGCGTCGTTCGTAGGCAGCAATCACTGATCTACGTCCCGATGCACTCAACGCAACACCAGCGGCCCGGATGGTGAAGTCACTAGCCCGAACCTCTCCGTTGTTGATCACCGTCAGCACTACTGAATCCCCAATGATCGGACGAAACTCCTCGGCAAGATCAAGTGCCAGTGCAGGCCGTCCGAAACGAGGGCGATGGTAGAAACCTAAATACGGATCGAAGCCGATTGCGTTGCAAACGACGGTGAGATCCTTCACAAGTAATCCGTACACATACGAGAGTAAACAGTTAACGGGGTCTCTCGGCGGGCGGCGATTACGGTGTTCAAAGCTAAATGCGGAGACCCCATCATCGTCGGTGGAGCGGATCATCGAATTGAATTTGGAAAAGTACAGCCGGGCCGCAGTTCCCTCGTAACCCAGGAGCGAAGCAGGTGATTCTGCCCACGATGCGGAGGCAACCAACTCCTGCATCGATGACAAGGTTTCTGCGGGAACCCCTCGGCCGTTGCGGCGAAGCAAAGTGCGGCTGTTGCGAATCTTGCCAACGACACACGCCCGGGCCAAGGCCAATGCGCGTTCAGGTGGGAGCGCAACCTGCTTTCGGCGCAGGTCAACGTTCTTTGCCGGGAGCCCGTGAGCGATACCGGTAAACCAGCCACCGTGACTAAACCACGTCACGGGAATCTCCCGATCGAAGCACGCCTTCAGCGCAGCCGTAGTTACCTGAACATGGCCGTAAACGTTGAGTTGTGAAACATCGAGCAGTCTCACCTCCTCAACGACCTCGGTTTTGTTCTTCATGCGCAAACGGCCAGAAGCGACGGCGACGTTGACGGATTGATCGGTGACGTAAACTGGGCGGGCATTGTCGTCACTTGGAATTAGCCTGCGCGCTTTGCGTTCTGAGCGCACGGCGAGTTGGTTCACCTCATCGGGAAGGCAAATTCCAACCAGCGAACAACGTGGACACTTCGGTGAATCAATGAGTGGCGGTGGCACATCGTCGGCACGAGCGACGGCGTGAAGTTCGAGGAGCAGCTCAAGGGTTCTCACAACCAACGCTTCATCAAAGGGCACCAACACTCGTTCCTTGGTTTCCGCGAAATATAAAAAACCCTCTGTGCACGTATAGCCGTTGTCTTTGAGAATTAGGCCCTGAGCGCAGAGCTGTACCCGCTCAGGCTCGTGGCATCTTTCCGGGTTGTCAGGTGGGCGACCCTTCTTCACGTCGACGGGTCTTACGACTCCGTCTTTGCCCTCCAATACGTCGAGTTTGGCGATCAGTCCCAGGCGATCAGAACCGACCGTTAAGGAACGCGCCTCTCTCAGTTCATCGGCTTCATCCGCTGCCGGTGCCTTTCCTCGTTCGACGTCAACCGCCCGATGCTGCCAACTTCCCTCCGCCGTATCGGCATTGCCAACGAATTGCCCCTGCACCCATTCCAAATGAAACAGGCGAGGGCAATAGGCAAACTCATTGAGCATCCGAGCCGGTACGTGCAACGGGAAATCCGTAGGCCCGCTATCCGCCGTATT
>JANLRI010000030.1:0-6267 GCA_031361565.1 Betaproteobacteria bacterium
CGCGACCCCGTCGATGAGACGTTGCCCCATTTGCGCGATTTTACCGCCGACTTGGGCATTGACGCTGTAATCCAATAAGGTGCCATGCTCATTCGGTGAGAGTTTCACCTGGGAGACCCCCTTGCCAAACCCGGCCACGCCGCCAGAGCCGTCGAAGCCCAGGGTATAGCTTTCGGGAGCGTTGACATTGCTCATCTCAATTTTGCCGTTAAATTTGGCTGAGACCGGTCCGATCTTGAGCGCCATGCCCACGGCATAGCGTCCATCCTCGAGAAGTTCGAGCTTGTCGCAGCCGGGTACGCACTGCTTCAATACCGACGGGTCGTTTAAAGCGTCCCAGGCCTGTTTTTGAGTGACGGCGAGCTGGCGTTGCCCTTGCATTTCCATCTTGCTTATTTCCTTCGAGATCGGTTCATGAGTCGTTCAATGCTTTCAGCGAGTTGCTCCAGCCTTTCGAGATTATGAACTGCCAGCATTTGGTCAGCATATTGATGAAGCAAAGCTGGACCGCGCGCGCTTGGAGCATATCCTTCAAAACGAAGCAAAGGGTTGAGCCACAACAGACTTCCGCAATGCCTTTTCAACCAACCGAGCTCCTGGGCAAGTTGCCCGGGGTCGCCGGTATCCAGACCATCGGAGACCAAGAGAACCAGGGTTCGGCCGCCAATGAGTCGTCGCGCATGGTCATGACGCAACGTGGCCAGAGATGCTCCTAACTTTGTGCCCCCGGCGAAATCACCTATTGCCGTTGAGGCTTGGGCCAGCATCGTGTCGGCATCGGCTTGTTTAAAGGCCTGGCTAAGGTCGCTTAGCCGAGTGCCGAAGGCGAAGACGCTACGATGACGAAGGCAATGAGTCCCCGCGTGCAGAAAGCTCAGCATCATGCGTGAGTAGCGCTCCATCGAGCCTGAGATGTCGACCAGAATCAAAATCGGCAAGGCTACTTGTTGTCGAGCGCGCATCGCCGAGGGCAGGGCATCATTGCCGAATTGGGAGAACTCGCGGTAGTAGCTGGGCCAATCGGGAAGGGCGCCGCGCTTGCCTAAACGAGTGCGCCGGGCACGGAAGGTGGGGAGTCGGAACGCCAAGCGAGTGGCTAGGCGTTGAACCAAGGCGTACTCATCACCACTCAGTTGATTGAAATCTGCATGTTTGATACGCTCCATATCGCTTGATGTCATCGCCGCATCTAGGCGGATGGCATTGTCTTTGCGAGGACCTTGATCTTGCGCAGTCTTGAGGGGGGCTAGGGCCTCTGAGACTCTTTGTCTGCGATTTTTAGGCGGTGCCTTGCCCTGGGCGGGAGGCAACATTTGCGCGAGGAGTTTGTTGGCCATCTCAGGGTCGCGAAAGAAGGCATCGAACAATTCGTTGAACACGCCGAGATCACCCGCCTGGTTGACTAAGGTACATTCCAGTGCAGCCCGTACGTCCGACTTTTGAGCCAGCCCAACGGCAAGAGCCGCCTCTTGAGCGAGAGCAATGCGAGCAGCATCGACAGGCAAACCGGCCCGGCGTAGAGCACGTCCAAAGCCCACGACATTGTCGGCTAGTTTGCCGCGCCGGGCATCACCGAGACGCATGATCTACTCGTTTAGAAAAAAACACCGCTCACTCCGAATCGCCGCGCGTCGCTTCCAGGAGGGCGGATACGCGCTCGGTGGTTAAGGCGGCGATATCTTCGCGCTGCTTAAAGAGTATGCCCGCAGTATCGGCAACAACTTCAGGATCCAACACTAAGGTGTCCAAAGCTACTAAGGCCTTGGCCCATTCCACACTCTCGGCGATGCCTGGAACTCTTTGGAAGGCGTCGCGTTGCGGGGTTGAGCGCAGGCCTTCCACAAAGCGTGCCACTTGATCACTCAGCGCGGCACTGGCTTGAGGTACCTGGGAGCGAACAATCATCAGCTCGCGTTCACGTTCTGGGTAGTCGAGCCAATGATAAAGGCAGCGTCGTTTGACGGCGTCGTTCAGATCGCGGGTACGATTACTGGTCAGAATAGTGATGGGCTGAGTCGCCGCTTTGATGGTGCCCAGCTCAGGAATGGAGACTTGGTATTCACCGAGGTATTCCAATAAAAAAGCTTCAAACGGCTCATCGGCGCGATCCAACTCATCAATCAGTAGTACCACTCCAGGCGGTGGCGCTCTAAGGGCCTGCAGCAAGGGTCGCTCGCTCAGGAAGCGATCTTGATAAATCGCCGCCTGCGCCTTGTCTGGGTCAAAGACATGGTCACCTTTTGCTTCGGCACTTGCTTGCTGCGCCCGAAGGTAGAGTAACTGGGCCGCGTAATTCCACTCATAAAGTGCCTGTCTTTGCTCAATGCCGTCATAGCATTGAAGCCGCACTAGGCCGCGCCCGGTCGCTGCCGCGACGGCTTTGGCGAGTTCGGTTTTGCCGACTCCAGGTTCACCTTCTAGGAGAAGCGGTCGCCCTAGGGTCAGACTGAGATAAAGTGCCGTGGCGAGCCTACGGTCTGCGAAATAGCCCACCGCATGGAGTGCGGCGAGCGCACCATCCACGGACTGAATCGCTGAGCGTGTCGTCGCTGAGGAGGGTTCTTGCAATGATTCGATCCTGCGCTTGGAGGGCGCTTTAACCCAGAGCCTTGATGACGGCGCGTTGCGTTTGGACCGAAATCAGTTGAGCGCGATAGGCCGCCGAGGCATGCAAATCCGTATTCAGATCGGTCGCCGCTACTTTGACTGTCTTCGCTGCAGCAGCGCTGAAGTTAGCCGATAAGGCGGCCTCCATATCTGCATGGCGATAAACACAAGTTTTACCCCCGGTCACGGCGACCCTTGCGCCAGCGTCTGTTTGAGCGACAAATACACCGAGCAGGGCAAAGCGCGAGGCGGGCTGCACAAACTTGGCGTAGGCGGCACGCTTAGGGATGGGGAAGCTCACCGCGGTGATCACTTCGCCTTCCTTCAAAGCGGTACTAAACATGCCTGTAAAGAATTGGTCCGCGGGAATTTGACGTTGATCGGTGATTACCGTCGCGCCCAGAGCCAAAACGGCGCTGGGGTAGCAGGCCGCCGGGTCGTTGTTGGCGATTGACCCGCCAATGGTGCCCATATTGCGCACCTGGCGATCACCAATGTGGCCTGCCAAATCGGCAAGTCCTGGAATGCTTGCCTTGACTTCGGCACTGCTCGCCACCGCCGCATGACGAGTCATGGCACCAATAACAACGGCGTTGCCTTCGCGGCGAATGCCCGTAAGCGAAGCTATCGCGCCCAGATCGACAATTTCATTGGCACTGGTCAGGCGCAGCTTAAGCGAGGGCAGAAGGGTTTGACCGCCCGCAAGAAGACGACCACCGGCGGCAGCTTTAGTCGCCGCAGAACTCACGTCAGCAGGGCGGGTAAATTTAAATGCGTACATATGAAATCTCCTTGTCTGGGCGGAGACTAGTAGCCTCACGCCCGCTCAAATACTTTGTCTTATGTGGTCAAGTTTCTTTTAGCTTAGCTTAATGCAACTATGCCTTGGCTTTTTGAATTGCCTGCCACACTCGATGCGAGGAGGCCGGCATATCGAGATCCTTGACTCCCAAGCTTGAAAGCGCATCCAGAACGGCATTGATCAAGGCGGGTGGTGATCCGATCGCTCCCGCCTCACCACATCCCTTCGTACCCAGCGGATTGTGGGTGCAAGGCGTACAGACTGTTCCAAGCTTGAATGTCGGGAAGTCGCTCGCCCGGGGCATGGCGTAATCCATGAACGAACCGGTGAGCAATTGACCCGTTTCTGGGTCATAAACGCAATCCTCGATCATCGCCTGTCCGAGGCCTTGCACGATCCCGCCGTGGACCTGACCTTCAACAATCATTGGGTTGATGATGGTCCCAAAATCATCCACTGCGCTAAAGCGATCCACCCGGGTTTCGCCGGTTTCTGGATTGATCTCAACTTCGCAGATGTAAGTGCCGGCAGGGAAGGTGAAGTTGGTCGGATCGTAGAAGGCCGTTTCGTTCAGGCCCGGCTCCAGTTTGTCCAGAGGATAGTTGTGGGGAACATAGGCCGTTAATGCAACTGCCCCGAAGGCAATCTTTTTATCGGAGCCTCGCACCGTGAATTCGCCATTGGCAAAATCAATATCGGTGTCGCTGGATTCGAGCAAGTGGGCCGCAATCTTTTTGGCCTTGTTTTCGATCTTGTCCAGGGCCTTCATGATGGCGGCTCCGCCCACGGAAATAGAACGCGAGCCGTAGGTACCCATACCAAAGGGTACCCGTCCGGTATCACCATGGACCACGTCCACCTGATCCACCGCAATACCCAGTCGAGCGGCCACCACTTGGGCGAACGTGGTTTCGTGGCCTTGACCATGAGAATGTGAGCCAGTAAAGACCGTCACGCTTCCCGTGGGGTGAACGCGAATTTCACCACACTCAAAGAGACCCGCGCGGGCACCAAGCGCACCAGCAATGTTGCTAGGGGCAATGCCGCAAGCTTCAATGTAGCTTGAGTAACCGATGCCACGCTTCAAGCCCTTGGCTTCGCTGTCGGCGCGGCGAGCAGTGAAGCCAGCCACATCCGCGAGTTTTTGGGCGCTGTCCATACAGGCATGATAGTCACCCACGTCATATTGCAAAGCCACCGGGGTCTGATAGGGGAAGGTAGTGATGAAATTGCGTCTGCGAATTTCGTCTTGGCCAAGGCCTAACTCCCAGGCCGCGCGGCTCACGATGCGCTCGAGCAAGTAGGTGGCTTCCGGACGACCAGCGCCGCGATAAGCGTCAACCGGGGCGGTATTGGTAAACCATGCATCCACCTCAACATACACCTGGGGGGTGCTGTACTGCCCGGCCAAGAGTGTGGCGTACAGAATGGTTGGCACGGCGGTTGCAAAAGTTGAGAGATAGGCCCCTAAGTTGGCATCCGTGTGCACCTTTAGGGCAAGGAATTTGCCGTCTTTGTCGAGGGCCAACTCGGCATGACTTTGATGATCGCGACCATGAGCGTCGGTTAAGAACGATTCACTTCGCTCTGCCGTCCAGCCGATTGAACGATTTAGTTTCTTGGCGGCCCAGGTGAGGCAAACATCTTCTGCGTAGAGGTAAATTTTGGAGCCAAAGCCACCGCCCACATCGGGCGCGATGACTCGCACTTTGTGTTCCGGCAAGCCCATCACGAAAGCCGTCATCAATAAACGCTCGACGTGCGGGTTTTGGTTGGACACGTAGAGTGTGTATTCCTCGGTGGCTCGGCTGTAAGAGCCAATTGCGGCACGCGGCTCCATGGCATTGGGCACTAGGCGATTATTGTAAAGATCAAGCTTGGTCACATGAGCGGCAGTCTTGAAGACACCGTCGACGGCGGCCTTATCGCCAATCGCCCATTTATAGCAATGATTGTCCGGCGCCGCGTCGTGCAAAGCAGTTGCACCTTTTGCAGACGCCTGGCCGACGTTCACCACAGCGGGTAGCGGCTCGTAATCGACTTCAACCAGTTCGGCGGCATTCTTGGCTTGCTCTAAAGTCTCGGCAACCACCATGCACACCTGGTCACCTACGTGACGAACCCGACCCTGAGCCAAAATCGGATGAGGCGGCTCCTTCATGGGCTGGCCGTCAATACTGGTAATCAGCCAGCCGCAAGGTAGACCGTTGATGTTGTCCGCGGCAACATCTGCACCTGTCAATACACCAACAACACCCGGGGCGGCTTTCGCTTTGGAAGTGTCAATACTCTTAACGATGGCATGAGCATGCGGAGAGCGTACGAACACGCAACTGGCCTGATTCGCCAAATTAATATCATCGGTATAGTTACCGGCACCCGTCAGGAAACGGTAGTCTTCCTTGCGCCTAACGGATTCGCCGATATGCGGAAGTTTGTCGAACTCTATTGCACCCATCTGTCTCTCCTCGTATTTTTAACGTGGTAAGTTGTCATGCGACTTTTATTTTTAGGCACTCATAGCAGCAGCGCCTTGCTTGACCGAAAGCACAATATTCTGATAGCCGGTACAGCGACAGATATTGCCTTCCAACTGTTGGCGAATCTCCTGCTCGGTAACTTTCGGATTGTGCTTACACAAATCGATTGCATTCATCACCATGCCGGGCGTGCAAAAACCACACTGCAAGCCGTGGCACTCTTTGAATGCGGCTTGCATTGGATGCATCGTGCCATCCGGAGCGGCAATGCCTTCAATCGTTGTGATGCTGGCCCCGGCTACTTGAGCAAGCAACACGTTGCATGATTTGACGGCATTGCCGTTCACATGCACGGTACAGGCTCCGCATTGGGCGGTG
>JANLRI010000269.1:0-7341 GCA_031361565.1 Betaproteobacteria bacterium
ATTCAGGTCAACGCCAAGGGCGAGCGCTTTCATGATGAGACGCGCGGTTATTCTGAGGCCGCGGTGGCTGTGCTTGCCCAGCTTGGCCGCGTGGCTTGGAATGTCATTGATGAGCAAGGCTTGCAACTTGCGCGCAGCTTCCCGGATTTTGTCGAGGCCGAGAAGGCCGGAGCCGTTAAACCACTGGCGGGGCATGGCGAGCTTGATGAGGCAAGTGTCGTGCAAACGATTGAAAGGTTCGTCGGCGCTCCCCGCTCGTCTTGCGCCACGGGGCACGAGGGGCCCCCGGTGGCGCATTTCGGACGAGTCCCCAAGCGCCCGTTAATTGCCCCCTTTTATCTCATCAAAGTGACAGGCGCCTTGTTTCACACCCAAGGAGGGCTTCAAGTCGATGATGAATGTCGAGTGCTGCGGGCTACTTCCAATCCGCCCGCTGGCGCGTTGGAATTTATTCCTGGCCTCTGGGCGGGTGGGGGCGCGGCACGCGGTGTGTCCGGCCGAACGGTAGACGGCTATCTTTCTGGAAACGGCCTGCTGTCGGCCGTTGCTGGCGGGTGGATCGCTGCCCATTCCATTGCTGCGGACCACTAAATCAGCGCTAGTCGTACTCCAGCGTAGGCCAGAAGGAGTGACAGACCGCCTCGCACCCATCTTTCCGAAACGCGCTTAAAGCTATGGGTTCCGAGCCAAATGCCAGGCAATGATCCGACCAACAGCCAAGCGAGCATGAGCCAGTCGACGGTGCCTAGCCATGCATGGCCCATACCGGCAACAAGGGTCAGGGGAATGGCATGAGCGATATCATTGCCGACAATGCGTGCCAGAGGCATCGCAGGAAAAAGAGCGATCAACACGGCAGTTCCAATGGCCCCGGCACCTACCGAGGTGAGGGTAACCATTGTGCCAAGCACTAAACCCAAGGCAATGCAGGAAAGCGTTTTTGATAAAGTCAGTGGGCGCTTGCTGCGTTCAGAGTGCTCTTCTGGTAATGCTGTTGGATCTAACAAACCTTGTATCAGCAATTTCGGATGAGTTCGAGTACGCCAAACTTTGAACAGCATTGAAATGGCAGTGAGCACTAACATTGCGCCAAGTAAGTGGCAACTCAAGGTCTGCCAGGATTCGCTGGCGGGCCCCAGCGTTTGCATTAATTTCATGGTGGCAAGACTGGCGGAGACACTGCCTAGGCCTAATAAACCAACAATCGGCCAATCAATGCGACGCTGGCGTATTAGATTAGGGAGAGCTCCAGATTTGGTGATGGCGGCGAACAAAAGATCGGTGCCAATCGCCAAATGGGGTTTGATGCCAAACAGCAGAATTAGCAGCGGGGTCATGAGTGAGCCCCCGCCAACACCTGTCAGGCCCACGATGAAGCCAACGACCAAACCCCCGCAGGCGAGTGCAATTCCACTACCAATGCCAATGTGCCCTTGGGCAATATTCAATAATTCGGTGCTCATAGCGCCAGAACATACCGGTCTCTAGGACCTCTGGGAAGGACCTGTTTTCATGGCGGATAGAACCTCCCGATATAAATCAGAACGCAGCATTTGACTAATCGCGGGTTAGGGCCTCGTGGTCAATCGCGATTTGCCGTAAAATTAGCGTAAAAGGAAATGAATATGGAAGCTAAAGACTTTATTGATCAAACCGTCAAACAACACCCCGTCGTGCTGTTCATGAAAGGCACGGCCCAATTTCCACAATGTGGATTCTCTGGGAAAGCTGTCCAGATGCTGAAAAGCGCTGGCGTCAAGAACATGGTGACGGTGAACGTGCTGGAAGACGATGACGTCCGCCAAGCCATTAAGGATTACTCCAACTGGCCCACCATTCCTCAGCTCTATATCAAGGGCGAGTTTGTGGGTGGCTCAGATATCATGGCTGAGATGTCTCAAAGCGGCGAGTTGCAAAAGCTCATCGACGCGCCTGCGGCCTAAAGCGGATAAATGATCGAATTCGGAATCAAATCCGAATCAAATACGACTAGCTTATTGGATAACTTCCAGCCCGACTCAGTGAAACGCCAGGTGTCTAAAAAACGCCCCACATTAAACACCTCGGGCAAGTGATTAAGCTTCACGCGAAACACAGCGTAATTGCATTCGATGTTGAGTTGCTCATTGGGAGTCGCGCTTAAAAAGCGTAAAGGCCCAAGCACATGGCGCTGGGTATAGGGTTGATGAATTAAGGTTTCCACTACGCCGTACACCCGGTCTTGCAACATTCCGAGGCTCTCGTAGGCCATGGTTGCCAAGGGCAGGCCACGTGCATGATTTTCGCGAGACTGAATCTTGTACTCGCAATCCTCCGTAAAGAACGTCAACCAGTCCTGATAACGGGCTTGATCTAGGGCAGCCGAGTAGTCCGCATAGAGTGCGTCCATTTCGCTACGTAGCGCAGGATCAACTCGCAGACTGCGCCAGGATTGGGAGTCACGACTTTGAGTTTGCTTTGAATCGGTTTGCATTGCGCTTAAACCCCCATCACTTTGCGCCAATACTGCGCCATGCCCCGGATCAGGGTTTCGGTCACCATATGATCCGTGTCGCCCACGTCCCTGCCGCCCAACTCGGCCACGATATGCCCCTTGCGATCTTGCGTGAAGCCCTGTTGAGACATTTCAATAATTTCCCCGTCATCGGCAGAGACGTACCCCGCTGGTCCAAATAAGTTGGCCTGACGCAAACGTCGCTTGGTCATCTCAGGTGAGTCGTTCTCAAAACCAAAATGAGTCCACACGAAATCAAACTCGCCAGCGCCGTGCGGCACAATTTGCCGAGTGGACAGGGAGTTCACCTGTTGCTGCAAAATCACGCTAGGATAGATCGTCATCATGGTAACGGTTGGTCCATTCCACCATGGCTCGGGCACCACGTCGAGCAGCCTGTCGTCGCGCAAGGCCATGCCTTCCTTAAAGCTGCTCACGCCTTGTGTCACCTCCGCCTTGCCGCCATCGTTGCGGCGCGAAATCATGACCGCGTGGCGACCATGATCATCCATTACCATTTGCGATTTTTGATCGGCGCGCCACAGACCAAAATTGACAAACCAGGTGTGCAGCAAGCCAGGGTGATAGGGGTCCTTGATATTCTCCTGCATTAGCTTCCAGTTGCCTGGGATGCGCTGACGCGAATAGCCAAGAAGCGTGAGCTTCTTGCCATCAAATACACGATTCACCCAGGGCATCACCTTAGGGCCGATATAGCTCTCAAAGCTCTCGACATTCGCATCAAAGGCCGCGAAAACGAGGCCGTTGTGGCAAGCCACTTGGAGTTTGTTGAGGCCATGATCTTCGAGCTTGAAGTCAGCGGGCATGCCCCCTTGCATCTTGGGCTTGCCGTCTTCAACCACCTTCACACCGCGCCGAAAGGGCAGGCCAACTAAGTTGCCCTTGAGGTCATAGTTCCACTGGTGGTAGGGGCACGTGAAATCTTTGGCATTACCAAAGTCTTTCTGGCAAAACCGCACGCCGCGATGGGCACAGTGGTTCTCCACAACGTTGACCGAGCCGTCCTTGTCGCGCACCACGACGACCGAACGCTCACCAATAAAGGTGGTTTTGAAGTCCCCGGGCATTGGTATCTCGCATTCCAGTGCTACATAGGCCCAGTGTCCTTGATAAAACAGACGCTCCAACTCACGTTGGTAAATGGCATCGTCCGTATAGGCCTGATAGGGCGTGCGGCTACAGTTATCCTGCTCCCAATGGAGATGGATGGGCGATTCAATCGTGGAGGTAAGAGTCATGGTGGCTCGATTCACAAATTTGAGCAATACTGTCGCTTTAGGAACACGGGTAAGGCCATCAAGATCGCCGACTATTGATTGGATACCTTAAATGCAGGTGACACTATAAGATAAGCGGATCTCTAAACAAATAAGGAGAATGAATAATGGTTCGAATTTTAATCGGTTGGGCGATTAATGCCGCCTGTCTTTTGGCTCTGCCCTACCTTCTGCCTCAGGTGCAGATCAGCAGCTTCACCACGGCCTTGATCGCGGCCTTGGTCCTTGGCCTGCTCAATGCCTTAATCCGCCCAATTCTGGTGATCTTAACCTTGCCCATTAGCGTCATCACTCTCGGCTTATTCGTCCTAGTGATCAACGGCCTGATGTTCTGGCTCGCCACCAAATTCTTGGACGGATTTGCGGTCGCAAGCTTTGGTTGGGCGATCGTGGCGGCCTTGGTGTACAGCGTCATTAGCTGGGCGATTAGTTCACTGCTGAAACCATCGGGGAAAATTTAAAGGCTTGGTGGGTTCACCCATTTGAAACAATCGGGTGAATGGCTGATGTTCACTTATCCGTGGATTGCCAAGGTCCGATACCAGCCTTTCTTCACGCTCAGCCTTGGACGTTTCGTTGGATGGTTCAATCTCGATCAGGGCTTGAAGATTCAGTCTTAAAATCAGTTTATTGAGCGTACAAACTCTTCCAAAGGAAGCGCATGTACACCTGAAGCCAAGACTTGTGAAGCAACTCGCATGCGTGCTGCACGATGAACGAGAACACCTTCTTGCAATTCACGCTTGTTGCCTGAGTTTTGCCATGCGCTTGCCAGCGATTGCATTGGCTTAGCCATCGAAGGTAAGGGAGTTCGGGTGGACTTTGCTTCGATTGGTCGATACTTGCCGCCACTAGTCGGTGCGATGAAATCGACTTCTAGTCCTTGCTGATCCCTGAAATAGTAGAGTTCGCGGTGGCGGCCCGCATTGATTTGCGACTTCATAATTTCTACGGCGACTTGCCCTTCAAAAATCGCACCTAAAAACGGGGAACGTTCCAGTTCCGCCTCAGTTTGAATGCCTAACAGATAACAGGAGAGCAAGCTCACTGACGGCATTTCGGCGAGCGAAAAGGGTAATAACTGAAGTATGCCTGCGCGGCCCGCCATAGATTCGCTCACGTTCTGCATTAGCGCCGACTCTTGCGAGCCCGTTAAAAGCCAGCGTCCTTTCGCACGAGGAGTAGCGTCAATTCGACTTCGAAGGTAATTGAACACCTCGGGTACGTTTTGAATTTCATCGAGTATGACGGGACCTTTGATGGAATCCAAGAATCCTTGCGGATCGGCACGAAAGCGGCTGACAACATCAGGGTCTTCAAACAAGATCAGGCGGGTTGACAGGAACACACCATCTTGTCGGACTTGGCCCAGGCTGCCAGCAGGATTTCTTGTACCTGCTCACGGGTGAAGGCGTCGAGCGCACCCATGGGCTCGTCCATCAACAAAACGCTGGGGTCGTTGGCGAGCGCGCGCGCACTACCGACGCGTTGTTGCATGCCACCGGAGAGCTCGTACACAGCACGGTCAGCATATTGCTCAAGGCCGACCAAGGCCAGCTTTTCTTCGAGGTCACGGATATCGAGAGTGGGCATGGTGCTAAAGTTCAGAGCACCCGGGAGAATGATTCCCAGGCACGGTTACTACTCAATGGAAGGCAGGCAAGATTGCTCGCGCGGCCCACGTTTTGAATTACTTCGCGTTCTGAACGTAAACGCTGGTCACATAAGCACCGTAGTCGGCTTTTATTTCCTGAATGCGGCCTTGTTCTTTCACGAAGGTCGCCGTGTTGGCCATTGCTTTAGCGGCACCGCCGCCAAGCCAAGTCGGTGAAAGCTGTTCGGCCATAGTGGGAAACTTATACAGCGCCATTGCGGCAGGCACATCCTTGGCGTCAGCTTTAGTCCACTTGGCAACGGCCTTAACCTCCGCAGAGTCTGTCGTCCACTTGGGCGCGTTCGCACGGTACAACGAATCGGCCTTGTTCAACGCTTTCACCAATGCGACCATAAAGGCCTCGTTATCTGCCGCCCACTTCGCGTTGACCACTAGGCCATCAAAGGTTGGATAACCTTTTGCGCCAATCGATGCAGAGGAAGCGATGGCTTTGCCATTCCCCTTGATTTTGCTGAGTACAGGATCCCAGATAAATGCGGCATCGATATCCCCGCGCTCCCAAGCTGCTGCGATCTCAGGTGGACGCAGATTCATTACGTTAAAACTTTTAGGGTCAACGCCATCGAGCTTCATGCCAACCATGCGTCCAAGCAAAACTCGTCTGATTGAGCGCAGTAAATCACGACCCTAGTGCCTCAGCTTATACCCACTAGACAAGAGCTTGAGGGCAACCGCGGAGACTACGATGAGGGCGAAACTGACCACTCCCAACGAAAGCCAGGGTGAGGCATCCGATTGCCCGAAGAAACCATAACGGAAACCATCGACCATGTAGAAGAAAGGATTGAGATGGGACAACCCTTGCCAAAATGGCGGTAGAGACTTGACCGAATAAAACACCCCTGACAAAAAAGTCATGGGCATGATGAAGAAGTTTTGAAAGGCCGCAATTTGGTCGAACTTCTCGGCCCATACCCCGGCGATGAGACCCAAGGTGCCAAGAATGGCGCTTCCTAACAGCGCAAAGATCAAGATCCATAAAGGCGAAACGAAGCTGAGGTGGGTAAACCAAACCGTCACGATGAATACACCCGCACCCACCACCATGCCGCGCACCATGGCTGCGAGCACGTAGGCGCCAAACAATTCCCAGTGCGATAGAGGGGGCAGCAGAACAAAAACGATATTGCCCGTAATCTTGCTTTGAATCATCGACGAAGAGCTGTTCGCAAAGGCATTTTGCAACACCGACATCATGACCAGCCCCGGTACTAGAAACGACGTATAACGCACACCATCAAAGACCTTGACGTTACCCTCCATCACATGGGAGAAGATCAGCAAGTACAACAGGGCGGTGAGAATGGGGGCAGCAACCGTCTGAAAGCTCACCTTGAAAAAGCGCAACAGCTCCTTTTTGATGAGCGTGCTGAAACCGAGCAATTGGAAACCTTGGCCGCTCATGCTGACGCTCCTCGGTTCATGATTTTGACGAACACATCTTCAAGATCCGCGTGGGCCAATTCCATCTCTTCGATTTTGCAACCCGCTTGCCGCAGCGCACCTAGCAAGGGCTCAACTTCTTCATAGTTCTCAAGCTGCAGTATGACCGCCCCATCAGCGCGAGTGTTGACGATTCTGTCCTGATACTGCGCGGGGAGAGGAGCTCCTGAAAGGCGCAGACTGAGGCGACGCTGAGAGAATGTCTTAAGTAGAGCACTAGTGTTCTCGAGTGCGACAACCTTGCCCGCCTTGAGCATCGCAATACGGGTGCAGAGCTCTTGAGCTTCTTCCAGGCACCCGTCCCGTCCTCGGAGACCCACCAGGTGGCGTCCTCGGTGATGAAGGGGGTGGGCGCCGCGTTCTTGGGCGGCGGTCGTACCGAGACAGCGAACTTGATCAGGTCGTCGATGTAGATGTCGGCACCGGCTTCA